>DASQFO010000082.1:0-1666 GCA_035633095.1 Allosphingosinicella sp.
TCCCGATATTGCCCGCATAAGCGGCCGGCCCGCCCCTGAAGGTCGCCGTGCCCGCGACCAGCACGTCGGCCCCCGCGGCGATCGCGCGCTTCGCCGTTTCCTGGTCGATGCCGCCGTCGACCTCCAGGTCGGTGGCAAGGCCGCTCATGTCGATGCGCTTCCGGATCGCCTCGATCTTCTTGAGCTGGCCGGTGATGAAGCTCTGCCCGCCGAAGCCCGGATTGACGCTCATCACCAGGACGAGGTCGATCTCCTCGAGCACGTAATCGAGCGCCTTGGCGGGGGTGCCGGGGTTGAGCGAGACGCCGGCGCGCTTGCCGAGCACCTTGATCTTCTGGACGGTCCGGTGGAGATGCGGCCCCGCCTCGGGATGGACGGTGATGATATCGGCGCCCGCTTCTGCGAACGCCTCGATATAGGGATCGACCGGCGCGATCATCAAATGGACGTCGAGCGGCTTTTGGGTGTGCGGCCGAAGCGCCTTCACCACCATCGGGCCGATCGTGAGGTTGGGCACGAAATGGCCGTCCATCACGTCGACATGGATCCAGTCGGCGCCGGCGGCGTCCACCGCCCGCACTTCCTCGCCCAGCCGGGCGAAATCGGCCGAGAGGATCGAGGGAGAAATGCGGACCGGCTGCTGCACGAACGCGACCCTAACATCGCGGCGACTCGCGGGGCAAGGAACCGAGGGGATTTATCCCCCTTTATTTCGGACGAAGCGGGCGATGAAGAAGCTGTCCGCGCCCCCGTCCGCCGCATGGGCGCCGGGCAGGATGCGCCGGCGCTCCTCGAGTGCAAAGTCGCCGCGCCGGGCGAGGAAGTCCTCCGCGACCGCCTCGCCTTCCTCGGGCTCGAGCGAGCAGACCGAATAAATGAGGGTACCGCCCGGCTTCAGCCAGTCGGCGGCGCGGGCCAGCATCGCCTTCTGCACCTCCGCCAGCTCGGCGATCGCGCGCGGCCGGACGCGGTGAAGGACATCGGGGTGGCGGCGGTAGATGCCGGTCGCCGTGCAGGGCGCGTCGAGCAGGATCGCATCGACGGGCGAGGATGGGGACCAGGTCATGACGTCGGCCGCGACCACATCCGCGCTCAGCCCCGTCCGCGCCAGATTCGCCGAAAGTCGCGCCAGACGACTTTCCGATACGTCGAGAGCGGTCACCGCCCAGCCGGCGGCGGCGAGCTGCATGGTCTTGCCGCCCGGCGCGGCGCAGAGGTCGAGCACGCGCCGCCCGCCTCCCGGCCCCAGCAGCCGCGCCGGGATCGAGGCGGAGATGTCCTGCACCCACCATTTGCCGTCGCCAAAACCGGCGAGGCCGGCGACGGCGGTGCCGCGCGCGAGCCGGAGGTGCCCGGGCATCAGGCTGACCCCTTCGAGGTCCGGCGGGGGATCGCCGGAGAGGTCGATGGGCGGCTGCACGGCGATCAGCCTGGCGGCGGCGGCGACGGCCTCCTCCCCCCACGCCTTGCGCCAACGCTCCGCCACAGCCTGCGGAAGCGTCGGGACCTCGGGCAGCGCCCATTTCCCGCGCATCACGGCGCTGAACACGCCGTGGACCAGCTTGCGCGGGCCGCCATCGACGAGCGGCAGCACCGTGGAAATGGCGGCATGATGCGGGGTCTTGAGCGCCAGCGCCTGGACGAGCGCGATCCTGAGCGCGAAGCG
>DASQFO010000083.1:0-3776 GCA_035633095.1 Allosphingosinicella sp.
CGCACGGTCAGCGTGGTCGGAGAGAGCAGCGCGGCGATGCTGACCGAAACGACGCCCGTGCTCGCATCGATCGAGACGCCGGTTACCGGGGTCACGATCGAATAGACGATATTCGTCCCGGTGAAGCCGGCCGCGACACCGAAGCTCTTCGCGCCGCTGCCCTTGACAAAGCTCTGGTCCGGCAGGGCGACCCCGGAGGCGACCGGCGCCGCCTCGACCACGGTGAGCCGGAAGGTATCGTCGACCGAGCCGCCGGAATTGCTGGCGCGCAGCGTGACGGAGACCCCGGCGCGGAGCGTATCGGTGGCGATGCTGATCAGACCCTTGTCGATCGTCACGCCGGTGGGGCCCGACGGGATCGACCAGCTCAGGCCGGAGCCGGTGAAGATCGCGCCCGCATCGATCGTCTTGACGCCGGTGGCCTGGGTCAGGGTCTGGTCCGGGACGCCGGCGCCCGCGGTCGGCGCGGCATAGGTCACGCCGCGCGGCGCGGTCACCGCGACCGAGCTGCCCCCGGCATTGCTGGCGGTCACCGCGCAAGTCAGCGCGGTTCGATCATCGGCCGCGCCGGGCGTATAGGCCGCCGCGGTGGCGCCGGGGATATCGACCCCGTCGCGCCGCCATTGGAAAGCGAGAGCCGGAGCGGGCTTGCCGCTCCAGACCCCGGGATCGAGCGTCACCGGCGCGCCGATCACGCCGCCGCCGACCAGTGCCGGCGCCTCGGTCATCACCGGCTCGGTCACCTCGGGCTCGGCCGCCGCGGCCACCGTCACCCGAAAGCTGCTGGTCGCGGTGCCGCCCGAATTGGTCGCGGTGACCACCACCGCGATGCCGCTGGCGAGCGCGTCGGTGCGGATCGTCAGAAGCCCGGTGACGGGATCGATGGCGACACCTTCGCCCGTGACGCTGAACGTCAGGGCGCCGCCGGTAAATTCCGGAAATGCGTTCAAGATCTGATCTCCTGAATTGTGGATATAGACGGCGTCGGTCAGTGACCCTTTCGCCGCGGGTGCTTCGTAAGCGATTGTAATTTCTTCTGAATATACCACGGCCTCGCCGCGCACGTTGCGCGCGGTCACCCGGCAGCGCAGCTGCGCGCGATCGGCTTCGGGCGAGAGTGCGAAGCTCGGCGCCACCGCGCCGGGGATATCCGCGCGGTTTCGCTGCCATTGCAGCGACCAGGTGGGGGCCGGCACGCCGGACCAGCGGCCCGGATCGAGCGTGACCTCGCCGCCGATCCTGCCCGCGCCGGTCAGCCGCGGGGCGGCGATGAGCGCGGGCGCGACGGGCCGGGCCGGCGCGGGAGGATCATCGGAACGGCGGCGGCGACGGGAATCGATGCCGGTCCCGAGGGACATGGCAACCATTCACCACAATCCCAGGATGCTGCCCGCCGTGGTTCCGGTCGCATAGACCCGGTCGACCCGGATCGGCAGCAGGGTGCCGGCCGGCACGTTGGCCAGCGTGACGACGCCGCCGCCGGACATGCGCACCGCCACGTCGCCGCCCTCGCCGACAAAAAGCGCGCGGGTCACCACGGCCAACTCGCTCTGGTCGGCGGGCAGGATCACCACGGCGTTCTCGGGCGGCGAGGTCAGACCGCGGCTGTGCGTCTTGAAAGGATCGGTCATTGGGGCTTTCCCGTGCGGCTGCGACCGGACGGGCCCGGCGGCCCGCGGCGCCCGGGCGGAACCGCCCCAAGGATCGACGTGGCCCCGCGGGCCCGCTCACGATCTGGAATGCGACGTCTTGGTCATCGTCCCGCTCGCCCCTCCGGCCAATTCGCCGCGGGTCGGATCAGGGACCGTGGCGGTGGTTCTAGGCCATCATGGTTGACAGGCCCTTGCGCCGCCGCGCGCTCCGGCCCCCGCCGGCGCAACGTTTGCCCGGCCCGCATCAGCCGCGCCGGCCGCTTGGCGGTTGCCGGCCCGCCTTCACCGGATGTAAATCCCTGCTAGGGCAAAAACGGATCGGCCCCGGACTAAATCCGGGGCCGATCCTAGGATTTTGCTCTGATTCATAGAGTTAGGGCATTTTCGAGGCGCGAAACCGAACCCACTTTCGCTGAAAATGCCCTATGCTTGCCTGCCGGTCCCCCGGGCCGGCGGCGGAGGAGACAGCTTGCGACCCATCCACTCCCGATCCGTCCGCGGGGTCGCGCCGCGCCGGCTGTTCGCGGCTCTCGTGCTGCTCGGAGCCGGCCTCGCCGGGCCGGGGGCGGCGGCCGATCCCGCCCCCCTGCCCCGGCCGGTCCCGGTCACCATCGCCATCGACCCCGCCGCCGAGGCGGATCTCTTCGCGATGCCGCGCATCGCCGAGGAGACCCGCGGAGCCCTCGATCGGGTGCGGGCCGGCAATCTCGATGGCGCCGCGCGCATCCTCGACGCGCTGGTCGCGCTGCATCCCGACATCGGGCTGCTCTACGCCAACCGCGCGACGCTCTTCATGCTTCAAGGCGAGCGGCAAGCGGCGCTCGCGAGCCTCGAGGCCGCCGGCGCCCATGGCTTCGACGGCTTCGCTGATCTCGCCACCGATCCGCTGTTCGCCGGCATCGCCGGCGACCCGCGCCTGGCCGCGCTCATCGCGGCCGAAACCAAGGACGCCGCGCTGATCGCGACCGAAACGGAGGATGCCGCGCTGATCGCGGCCGAAACCAAGGAGGCCGCTCCCGTCGCCGCCCGCGTCGACGCTGGCATGGCGCTGGTCTCGGGCGCCAATACCCGCTGGAACCCCGCCAGCGAGCGGCTGGAGCCGCGGTTTTCCTTCCCGGCCAAACCCGCGGGCGCGGTGGTGCCGAACCACGGGACCGCCGCCAGTGACATCCTGCGCGAGCATTACCGCCGCGGCCGCGCCGCCGGCAATCTCGGCGATCTCTACGACAACCGCGACCGCGGCCATTCGGCGCTCGAGGCTTCGGCGCATCCGCAACTCGCCCATATCGCCTATTCCGCCGCCGCCCGCGCGGCGGATGTCGACTACGGGCTGAACGACCGGCTGCTCTTTGGCCAGGTGACGCTCGGCAATTCCTCGACCGCGATCACCGGCGGCGCCACCTGGCGCAGCCTGCCCCGGCTCGCCCTGACCAAGCCCGACGGCACCGGGCCGATGCGGCTCTGGCAGAACGCGAGCGCCAATGCGCTCTACGTCTATCCCGCGCACAAGGACTACGGCGAGGGTATCGGCGATCTCTTCCCGGCCAATACCCCCTATCTCATCGTCAGCCACGGCTCCTCGGGCTCGGACAAGCCCTTCCTCGAAGCCGCGGCGATGATCCTCGCCGCCTATCGCCCCGACACCAAGACCCGGCTCGCGCAAGAGGGCCTGATCGTGCCGATGACCCAGATGGTCTTTCGCCGCTCCTTGCAGAATGTCCGCTCGCGCGACGATTATTTCAGCGCGGCGGCGCATCCGGCGGCGTTCGAGGCCTACGACATCAACCTCGCCCGCATGGTCAGCCTGGCGAATTCCATCAAGCCCGGCGACATCCCGCCCCAGGTCCGCCTCCGGGTCACCGCCGAGGATCTCGGCACCGAGGGCGTGGATTATTTCGGGCAAGGCTTCTCCGAACAGCTCTATGACACCCCCGCCGCCATCGCGCGCATCTGGCGCTCCAAGGCCTGGAGCCGCGAGATCAGCCTCAGCGCCGCGGAGACGACGGATCCGAACGGCCGCGACCTGAGCTTTGAGTGGCGCCTGCTGGCGGGGGATCCGGAACATGTGCGCATCACGCCGTCGAAGGACGGCCGGACGGCGATCATTTCGCTCGACTGGCACGA
>DASQFO010000084.1:0-10709 GCA_035633095.1 Allosphingosinicella sp.
GTTCACCAGCGGCGGAGCGGCGCCGATGTTGCTGGCAAGCTCGGCGGCCAGCGCGACGGTGGCGGCCTGGGCGTCGATCAGGGCCCGGGCGTCGAGCGCCTGCGAACCCGCGAAGATGTGCAAGCCGCGCCATTCGGCACCCGATTCGAGGATGCGGCGGACCAAAGCGGGGACGCGCGCGGCGTCGACCCCGAACGGCTTGGCGCCGCCGCCCATCCGCATCCCCGAACCCTTGATCTCGAAATCGGGGTTGACCCGGACCGCGAGGCGCGGACGCCCGCCGATAGAGAGCGCGCGCTCGACCTCGCCCTCGGATTCGCAATTGAGGGTGACGCCGCTCGCGATCGCCGCCTTGAGGTCGCCGTCGCGCTTGCCGGGTCCGGCAAAGCTGATCGTTTCAGAGTCGGCTCCCGCTTCGAGAGCGAAACGCAATTCGCCGCCCGAAGCGATGTCGAGGCCGTCGACCTGCCTGGCGACGTGGCTTAGGAGCGGAATATAGGAGTTTGCTTTTATTGCATAATGCAAGTCTACGCCAGGAAAGGCGGCGCGGAAGCGGGCGACCTTGGCATCGATGAGGCCGAGATCGTAGACGAACAAAGGCGTATCCCCGGCCTCCGCGACGAGCGCGTCGGCGCGGCGGCCGCCGATCAGCAGCATGCCGTCACGATCGGCCGCATAACCGGCCGGGATCGGGCCCATCGGCTTCACCATGCCATCAGCTCGTTCTTCAGCTCGACCCGGTCGAGCTTGCCGTTCGGGCTTCGCGGCAGCTCGTCGCGCCAGACGATAGGCCCGGGCTGCATGAAATTGGGCAGGCAGCGCTTCAAGAAGGCGCGCAGCGCCTCCTCCTCGCCGCGGCGGTCGGGACGGACGATCAGCGCGATTCCCTCGCCCAGCCGCGCGTCGGGAAAGCCGAGCGCGACCGCTTCGGCGACCAGGCCCGACGCCAAAGCGGCTTCCTCGACCTCGGTCGGGCTGACCCGGTTGCCCGAGGTCTTGATCATCCCGTCCTCGCGGCCGACGAAGTAGAGCAGGCCCGCCGAATCGCGGCGAACCCGGTCGCCCGACCAGACCGCCATGCCGCCATGAGCCGAGCCCGCGGGCGCCGGCCTGAACCGTTCGGCGCTGCGTTCGGGATCGCGCCAATAGCCCTTGGCGACCAGCGGCCCGGCATGGACCAGCTCGCCTTCCACCGTCTCGTTGCCGTCGGCATCGACGACCATGATCTCGGCGAAGGGTATAGCGCTGCCCATCGAATCGGGATGATCGTCGAGCAAGGCGGGCTCCAGATAGGTGGACCGGAAGGCTTCGGTGAGGCCGTACATGGAATAGATGTCGGCGGCCGGGAAGAGCTCGCGCATGCGCCGGATCACCGACGGCGCGAGCTTGCCGCCGCTGTTGGTGAGGCGGCGCAGCGACAGTGCCGCTTGCGCCGGCCAGCCCGCCTCGACCAATTGAACCCACAATGGAGGGACGCCAGCCAAAGTACTGATCTTATGACGTTCCACCGCACGGATAACGTCGCGCGCGGCGAGATAGTCGAGCGGGACGGCCAGGGCGCCCGCGGCCCAGGCGGACAGCAGCTGATTCTGGCCGTAATCGAAGCTGAGCGGGAGCACCGCGAGCACCCGGTCCCGGGGCGCGAGGCCCAGATAATGAGCCACGCTGACGGCGCCGAGCCACATATTGGCATGGCTCAGCATCACGCCCTTCGGGCGTCCGGTCGAGCCCGAGGTGTAGAGCAGGGCCGCCAGATCCTCGGGGTCGTTCGATGACGGTGCCAGCGGATTGGCGGTGCGGAACAAGGCCGCGCTGTCTTCTTCCGCCAGAATATCGCAGCCAACCGGGATGTCGTCGGGCTCGAGCGAGGCCAGGCGGGCTTCGCCGCTGAGCAGAAGAGCGGTGCCGCTGTCGGCGAGGATGTGGGCGACCTGCAACCGCTTGAGCAAGGGGTTTACCGGGACATGGACGAGGCCGGCGCGGGCGCAGGCGAGCGGGAGCAGGCTGGTCATGCGGGTCTTGGGAAGCCAGCTCGCGACCCGGTCGCCGTGGCAAAGGCCCCTCGCCTTCAGCGCCGCGGCGAGCGCGCCGACGGCTTGTTCGAGGCCGGCAAAGTCGAGCGCGCCCTCGCGGGTCAGCAAGGCCGGAGCGTCGGACGCGCCCCGCAGAGTCAGGTGATCGAGCGGGCGCGGGTTTGGATCGGGCGTTTCCAACTTCATTCCTGCGTAAAAGGCGTCATGATAGGGCGGGCGTGAAGGGGCATAAAGCGTGACGGTTAACATAGCGCTGTTCGACGATCTGGACGCGGTGGGCGAAGACGCCGCCGGCGCGCTCGATCGCGCCGCCCAGCCGAGCCTGTTCGCGCGGCTCGCCTGGTTCCGGCTGCTCGCCGAGCATTGCCCGCCGCCAGGCCGCCTCGCCGTTTTGCGCGGTCGCGACGGAGGGCGGCAGGCCTGGCTGTTCCTCGCTGTCACGAGCCGCAGGGCGCGCGCCTATGCCGCCTGGTATTCGCTGCGCTTCGATGGGCTGGGCGACCTTGAAGGCGACGTCATGACGTCGATCGCCGAAGCGGTGCGCAAGAGCGGAATCGACGAGGTCGAGCTGGCGCCGATCGCCGACCCCGAGCCGCTGCGGAAAGCGTTCCGGGGCGCCGGCTGGACAGTGTTCGTGACTCCGAAGACCGGCAATTGGCGGGTCGAGATCGGGGATGACGACTTCGCCGCCTATTGGGAGAAGCGGCCGGCGCGCCTGCGCAACACGGCCAAGCGCCGCGCCCGATCGGCGGCGCTCGATATCGAGATTTACGAGCGCTTCGACGCGCGCGCCTGGGCCGATTACGAAGCCGTCTATCGGGCCAGCTGGAAGCCCGAGGAAGGCTCCTTCCCGTTCCTGCGCGCGCTGGCCGAACAGGAAGGCGAAGCGGGGACGCTGAGGCTCGGCGTCGCGCGCAAGAGCGGGCGGCCGGTGGCGGTGCAGCTCTGGCTGGTCGAAAATGGCGAGGCGATGATCCACAAGCTCGCTTATACCGAGGAGGCCAAAGCGATGTCGCCCGGGACCATCCTGGGCGAGGCGATGTTCCGCCACGCGATCGACAAGGACCGGGTGCGGGCGATCGATTACGGCACCGGCGACGACGGCTACAAGAAGGACTGGATGGAGGAGCGGCGCGTGCTCTGGCAGCTCGCGGCCTACAATCCCGGGACGTTGCGGGGGCTGCTGGGCATTGCGCGCGCCCGGGCCTCGGCGCTTGTCGCCCGCGTCAGGAGCCGTTAGGCCGCGACCACCGGCGGCGAGACAGGGGACTTATGGCGACCGCGCCCGACGATGCCCGAGAGGTCGACAAGACGCTGCGCGCGGTGCTCGCCGACGTGCTCGGCCTCGATCCCGCCCGCGTTGCCGCGTTCCGCGAGGAGACGCCGTTGTTCGGTGCCCTGCCTGAGTTCGATTCGATGGCGGTGGCGGGGCTCCTGACCGAATTGGAGGAGCGGCTCGGCATCCTGATCGAGGACCATGAGGTCGATGCCGACATGATGGAGACGTTCGGCGCGCTCCTGACCTTCGCCCGGGACAAGGCGCTGCGGTGACCCGGCCCAGCCTTGCTTTCGAACGGTTTCAGGGTTCACGGGGGGACGAATGGCTGATGCGGATCGGCCGGCCGGACGCGCCCGCGATCCTGATCGTGCCGCCTCTGTTCGAGGAGATGAACCGGACCAGGGCGCTGATCGCCGCGGTGATGCGCGGGCTCGCCCGGCGCGGCCATTGCGGCTGGCTCGTCGACCTTGGCGGCACCGGCGAGAGCGAACGGGATCTGGGCGAAATGCGCTGGGAGGACTGGCGTCATGACGTCACGCTCGCGGCTGCCTATGTCGCCGAGAAAGCGAGGAAGCCGCTGATCGCCTCCTTGCGCGGCGGCGGCCTCGTCGACGACGGCGCCAAAGCGCGCGGCTGGTGGCGGTTCGCGCCCGTCGACGGGACGGCGCTGGCGCGCGACCTGGTGCGCTCCGGCCTCGCGGGCGGAGTCGACTATGCGGGCTACGCGCCGTCGGCCGGGTTCAAGGCGGCGCTCGAGGCGGCGAAGCCGGCGGCGGTCGCGCCGCTGCGCACCTTGCGCCTCGAGACCGACCGCGGCGCGGCCGACGCCAGGATCGAAGGGCCGGCCTTGTGGCGGCGCTCCGAGCCGGGCAATTCGGCCGCGCTCGCCGAGGCGATCGCCACCGACATCAGCATTTGGAGCCGGGCATGCGCCGTCTGATCGCATTTTCCTGCGGGGGCGACGAGCTCGCGGCCAGCCTCGACGGCGCCGGCGGCGCCACCGGGCTGCTCATGGTCACCGGCGGCAGCCAGACCCGGATCGGCTCGCACCGGATGTACGAACGCCTCGGCAAAGCTCTCGGAGATAAAGGCTATCCCTGCCTTCGCTTCGATCGGCGCGGGGTCGGCGACAGCGCCGGGGGCGACCCGGATTTCAGGGGCAGCGGATCGGATATAGCGGCCGCCGCAGCCGTGCTGAGGCGCGAATGCCCTGCCCTTCGACGCGTCCTCGGCTTCGGCCTGTGCGACGGCGCCACAGCCATCGCCCTGTTCGGGCGCGAGGCCGGGCTCGACGGGCTGATCCTGGTCAACCCCTGGCTGGTCGAAGCCGAGCCGGGCGAGCCCGCGCCGGCGGCGATCCGGGCGCACTACCGCCGCCGCCTGCTGAGCCTGGAAGGGTGGAAGAAAATCCTTTCCGGCACAGTGGATTACCGCAAGCTTCTCAGCGGAGTTCGCAAGATTGCGGCAAAGCGGCAAGTCTCCCGGCTGGCGCACGACACCGCCGCCGCGCTCGCCAATGGCGGGCTTCGGGCCTGGCTGATCCTGGCCGAGCGGGATGCGACCGCAATCGCCGCGGACCAGGAGTTGAAGGCGCCCGCGTTCAAGGGCTTGATCGAGGGCAGCTACAACGTCGCGAGCGATTCGCACACCTTCGCCCGGCCCGGCGATGCGGCGGCGCTGCTGGCGGGGGTATTGCGCGCGCTTGAGGCGCTGGCGGCCTAAGCGGTATCGACATTCCGCGGGAGCAGAGACATGCCCGTTCAAGCCCCTCCCCTTGATGGGGAGGGGTTGGGGTGGGGTGGAGTCTCCGGAAAGGCTCAGGCCTGCATTGACGTTCACCCCCACCCATGAGCAGGTTCGGATCGCCCCGCGATCCGAAGCCATGCCTGGGGGGCATGGCGACCTGCTCATCTCCCCCATCAAGGGGGAGGAAGTAAGAATGAATGTCGATACTGCCTAGGCCGTCTGCATCACGTGCCGCGGCGTCGCCTCGAAATCGGCTTCGGCGAGGAACTTCTCGGCGTCCAACGCGGCCATGCAGCCGGTGCCGGCGGCCGTGACCGCCTGGCGGTAGACCTTGTCCATGACGTCGCCGCTGGCGAAGACGCCGGGCACGCTCGTCCTGGTCGTGCCGTTCTCGACGCGGATATAGCCGTCCTCGTCGAGGTCGAGATGGCCGCGGAACAGCGCGGTCGCGGGATCGTGGCCGATCGCGACGAAGGCCCCTTCGGCGTCGAGCCGCTCGATCGCGCCGGTCCGGGTGTCGCGGAGGTCGACCGCGACCAGCCCTTCGGGGTCGCCGCCGCCGACGAACTCGGCGACCTCGCGGTTCCAGACCATTTTGATGTTGGCATGGGCGAACAGGCGGTCCTGCAGGATCTTCTCGGCGCGCAGCGAATCGCGGCGGTGGATCAGGGTCACGTCGTGGCTGTGGTTGGTCATGTAGAGCGCTTCCTCGACCGCGGTGTTGCCGCCGCCGATCACGACCACCTTCTTGCCGCGGTAGAAGAAGCCGTCGCAAGTCGCGCAGGCGGAGACGCCCCTGCCCTTCAAATGCTCTTCGCTGGGCAGGTTAAGCCAGCGCGCCTGGGCGCCAGTCGCGATGACCAGGCTGTCGCCGGCATAAAGCGCGCCGCTGTCGCCCTTGAGCCGGAACGGGCGCTCGGAAAGGTCGACCTCGACGATCTGGTCCCATTCCATCTTCGCGCCGACATGCTCGGCCTGCTTTTGCATCTGCTCCATGAGCCAGGGCCCCTGGATGACGTCGGCGAAGCCGGGATAATTCTCGACGTCCGTCGTGATGGTGAGCTGGCCGCCGGGCTGGATGCCCTGGACGACGATCGGCGCCATGCCGGCGCGGGCGGCGTAGATGGCGGCGGCGAGCCCGGCCGGGCCCGAGCCAAGGATCAGCATGCGGGAGGAGTGCGTTGCGGTCATGAAATGGGAGTTAGGGGGCCGCTCATCGCCGCGCAATGGGCCATTTGCGGGCCGGAGCCTCCGCTGATAGAAGCCGCCCCGATTGCGCGTTCCCAAGGGGATTCCCACCATGACCGCCAGAGAAAACCCGATCGGCCTCGACGGCTTCGAGTTCGTCGAATTCACCAGCCCCGATCCGGACGCGATGGCGGATATGTTCGCCAAACTGGGCTTCACCCATGTCGGCAACCACCGCTCGAAGAACGTCCGCCATTACGCGCAGGGCGACGTGAACTTCATCCTCAACATGGAGCCGCAGGGCCAGCCGGCCGACTTCAGGACCGCGCACGGCCCTTCGGCGAACGGCATGGCGTTCCGCGTGCGCGACGCCAGGGAGGCGGTGAAGCTCGCGGTCGCGCGCGGCGCCACCGAGGTCGAGAGCGCGCGCGGGCCGGGCGAGCTGGAAATCCCGGCGATCGAGGGCATTGGCGGCTCCTTCCTCTATCTGGTCGACCGCTACGGCGCCGAGCAGATTTACGACGTGGATTTCGAGCCGGTGCCGGGCGCCGGACGCGACGACAATTCGGTCGGCCTGCACACGCTCGACCATCTGACCCACAATGTGAACCGGGGGAGGATGGATCATTGGGCGAAATTCTACGAGACGATCTTCAACTTCCGCCAGATCCGCTATTTCGACATCGAGGGGCAGCAGACCGGCCTGCTCAGCCGCGCGATGACCGCGCCCGACGACAAGATCCGCATCCCGCTGAACGAAAGCCAGGACGATTACAGCCAGATCGCCGAATATCTGAAGGAATATAAGGGCGAGGGCATCCAGCACCTCGCCTTCGCCACCGACGACATCTTCGCCACCGTCGATGCGCTGCGCGCCCGCGGCGTCGCCTTCCAGGACAGCCCGGACACCTATTACGACATGATCGATGCCCGCGTCCCGGGCCACGCCCACAACGTCCAGGCGATGCGCGAGCGCGGCATCCTGATCGACGGCTCGCCCGAGACCGGCGAGGGACTGCTGCTCCAGATCTTCACCGAGAACATGGTCGGCCCGATCTTCTTCGAGATCATCCAGAGGAAGGGCAATGAGGGCTTCGGCGAGGGCAATTTCAAGGCCTTGTTCGAATCGATCGAGCTCGACCAGATCAAGCGCGGCGTGATCCCGGCCAAGGCGGGCGTCTGACCCCGGCTCAGCGCGGGCGCCTGGTCTCGGTGCGATAGTCCTGCTTGCGCGCGTGCAGCGTCCCGCCTTGCGGCCGCGCGAACTGGTCGCGCAGCGAACGGGCGAGGCCCTCGAGCGCTTCCTGCATCTCGCCGGGAAGCGACAGGTAAGAGGTCAAGAGATCGCTCGGCCCCGAGCCTAGCCAGTCGCCCTCGCTGCGCCGCCCGGTCAGGATGTAGACAATATCGACCTGCGCGTCGGCGAGCCGGGCAAGATAATCCGCCCGAAGCTCGCGCCGGTCATTCTCGTAGAGGCTTTGCTTGGGAACGTCGGTGCCGACCAGATCGGCGAACTCGGCCTGCTTCAGGCCCAGCCTCTTGCGTTCTTCAGCCAATCGCGTGCCGAAACTCATCTATTTCGAGAAGTCCTGCTTGACAGTTCATTGGAAAGCGTTGAACAAGGCGAGCAGATTCTCTCGCCGCAGACCGCATCGCATATGAAGAGCCCCTTTGTCGCGCCCAAATATGGCGCGCCCGCTTTTCCGCAAACCCGCGGGAGGCCGGCGCAACGCCTCGGCGCGCCGGCCCGGCCTGAAGAAGCCGGGCGGTGACGCCGGCCCCAGGTGCCCTCGCCGGCTTCGCGCCGCGCGAGATTTTGCTGGCGGCGGCCGCGCGCGCGGTGCTCGCCGCTTTCCGCGAGCCGCTCGAGGAAAGGCGGCTGACCGCGCCCGCTACCGCGACCCTGCGCCTCCTCGAGACCGCGCTAGAGCCCTATCGATTCGATCCTCCCGAGCCCGAAGCGGAACCCGGCGAATAAGGCTTCCTGAGCGGCGAGCCGCCCGATAGGATCGGCCGCGACCCAGGGAGACGAGCATGGCGAAGCCGGCGCTGAAGGCGGGACGATTGAAGGCGGTCGGCGGCGAATCGCCCTCGCCGCGCTGGGAAGAGGATGCGCTCGGCTTCCTGATCGCCCCGGTCGCGCGCGACGAATTCCTCACCCGCTATTACGAGCGAGAGGCCCTGATCAACATCAGGAACGAGCCGGACCGCTATGCCGAGCTGCTGACGCTTGGTACGCTCGACCAGTTCATCGCCAGCGCCGACCTGCGCGAGGGCATGGTCGACGTCACCAACCACCGCAACCGGATCTCGCGCGACGCCTATGTCGACGAGAACGGGCGGGTGAGCCGGGTCGCGGTCGCCGAGGAATATCTGCGCGGCGCCACGATCATCCTGCCGCAGCTCCACGATTCGATGTTCAACCTCTCCGAATTCTGCCGGGCGCTCGAGGAGGTCTTCTCCTGCCACATGCAGACCAACATCTATTTGACGCCTCCAAGCGTCGACGGGACCGGCAATCAGGGCTTCCCCCCGCATTACGACAATCACGACGTGTTCGTGATGCAGATTTCCGGCGCCAAGGCCTGGCGGCTCTACGGCGTTCCGGTCGAAACGCCGTTCCGCGGCGAGCAGTTCGAGCTCGGCCGGCACGAGGCCGGGCCGGTCACCCAGGAATTCACCCTCTCCGCCGGCGACTGCGTCTACATTCCGCGCGGGCTGATGCACGACGCCGAGAATGTCGGCGACGCGCCGTCGCTCCACATCACCGCCGGCCTGATCACCAAGACCTGGGCGGACCTGCTGCTCGAATCGATCTCCGAGCTGGCGCTGACCTCGCCCGATTTCCGGCGCTCGCTGCCGGCGGGCTTCGCCAATCGCGGTTTCGACCGGGAAGCGGCCCGCGTCCAGTTCGACAAGCTCGCGCAGCTGATCGGCGCCGAGGCGAGCATGGACGGCGCGTTCGATCTGCTCGCCGACAATTTCCTGCGCGGCCGCCGCGCCAACGTCGCGGGAATCATCTCCGCCTCGATCGCGGCGCCGCACGACAGCGACCGCTACCGGCGGCGGCGGTTCGTGCCGTGGAACGTCGCCGACGACGAGGGCAAGCTGGTGCTGGTCGGGCCGGGCGGCGACCTCGAGTTCAAGGCCGACGACGGCGACGCGCTCGACGTCGCTTTGTCGGGCGCGCCGTTCACCGCGGCCGACCTCGCCTGCGGCGAGCCGCAAGAACTGATCCGGACGCTCTGGGCCGGCGGCTATCTGGAACGCGTGCCGAGCTGAGTCTTCCCCGGGCCGCTATCGCCGCCGCCCGCCGCGGCCGCAGCCCGCGGCATCGGCATAGGAGCCGGCGTCGCCGTCGGTGACGCCATTGCCGCGGCCCTCGCCGGGGCCGTCGGAATTGGGGCCGGCGTCGCGGTCGGTGCAGGCGGTTGTGCGCGATCCGCGGCCGTATCCAGGGGGATCCGAATTGGGCCCGCTGTCGCTGTCGGTGATCGCGCCGCGGCCGCGTCCCGCCGGATCGGAGCCCGGGCCCGAATCGCCGTCGGTGACCTGGACGGCTTGCGCCTTGCCGGCGAGGACCATCAGCGCCCCTCCTCCGACGACGGCGCCTCCGGCCACACGGCCAAGAAACGAACGGCGGCTCAAACGGCGTGTCGGCTTCATGCTGTTCCCCTCCCAAAGTCAGGGGGATGGATATCAGGCTCGGCGGCAGTTGCAATCGCGAATGCGCCTGAAATCCTAGCGCGAGGCGGCTTCGCCGTTCCGGCAATGGCCGCGGACCGCGCGAACCAGCGCGAAATCGCCGGCTTCGCGCGCGATCCGCTCGCCGGCCTCGCAATCGCCCCGGCGGACGAAATCGGCGACGCGTTCGCCCAGCGCGACGGCCTGGGCCTCGCCTTGGCCGCGCTGCAGCCCGGTCGAGGCGGGGATGGCGCCGGCCGCGGGAAGCCGCGCCGCTTCGGTCTCGGCCCGCAGAGATTCGCGCGCGGTGTCGCTCCAGGAGGTAAAGAGGCCGCTGAAGCCCGACGGCGAAGGGGCTTGCGGCGGCGCCGTGCTTTGGGCGAGCGCCGGCGAGGCCAGCGCCAGGCACGAGAAAATTGCAATCATCGTCTTCATCGTCATCGTTGTTCGCTCGTCTCGCCGGTTTCGTCATGCCCGCGGGGCGGGGTGGTAGCGGAGGAGGGACTTGAACCCCCGACACGCGGATTATGATTCCGCTGCTCTAACCAGCTGAGCTACTCCGCCCCACGTTCGTGAGCCTGTCCCGCCTGGAGGCCCGCAGGACGCGGCGCTATAGGAAGCGTCGCGCACTGGGTCAACTGGAGTGGCGGCGCCCCGATTTCAAGACCGGAACCCCTTGCGCGCCCTATCGTTTCGGAAGCTCTCTCGCTGGAGACGGCCCATGGAACTCCTCACCCCGCTCGACACCCTGTGCCGGATCATCATTCGCGCCAAGGAAC
>DASQFO010000085.1:0-3619 GCA_035633095.1 Allosphingosinicella sp.
CAGGACTTCGGCGGCAGCGAAGCCCGGAAAAATCTCGACGCCGTGCGCCTCGGCCTGCCCCGCGAGCCAGCGGCACAAATTGCCGAGCGAGAGCGTGTAGGTGCCCTTGTTGTTCATGAAGGGCGGCATCAGGATGTGCGGGAAGGGTAACTTGCGCTTCTTCGTCAGCACCCAATGCTCGTTCTTCGTGACCGGGACGGTGAGCGGGCTGTCGAGCTCTTTCCAATTCGGCAGCAGCTCGTCGAGCGCCTTCGGGTCGACGACGGCGCCGGAGAGGATATGCGCGCCGACTTCGGAGCCTTTTTCGAGGACGCAGACGCCAAGCTCGCGGCCGGCGTCGCCGGCGAGCTGCTTCAGACGGATGGCGGCGGCGAGGCCCGCGGGGCCGGCGCCGACGATCACCACGTCGTAAGGCATCGACTCGCGTTCCGCCATTCCGCCACTCCTGTCGTCGCACAGAGCCAACCGTCCGGCAGATAAACAGCAGTAACACGATTGACCAGCCCGGGCCCGGCTGACTCAAGATGAGCGGGATTCGCGGGGAACGAGGCATGGGATCGAGCTGGGCGCAAAGCGCCCTATCCTGGTGGGAGGAGGCCGGCGTCGACACGATCGTCGGCGAGGAAGCCCGCGACTGGCTCAACCCCAAGGCGCCCGCGCCCACCCCCGCCGCTGCCGATCCGGCCCCGGGTGCGGCGATGCCGGGCAGCCTCGAGGCGTTCACCGCGTGGCTGGCCGAGACCGATCGCCTGCCATTCGCTTCGCCCTCCGCGCGGCGGATCGGCCCGGCGGGCGACCCTGCGGCGGGACCGATGATGCTGGCCGACATGCCCGCCGCCGACGATGTCGCCGCCGGCACTCTGTTCAGCGGCGAGGTCGGCGCGCTCTTCGAGCGGATGCTGGCCGTGGCCGGGTGGAGCCGCGAGACCATCTATCTCGCCCCGCTGTCGCCGATCCGCCCGGCGGCGGGCCGGATCGACCAGGAAGGAGTGAGGCTGCTCGCCGGCATCGCCCGCCACCATATCGGGCTTGTCGCGCCCAAGGCGCTGCTCCTGCTCGGCGATTCGTGCGCCCGCGCCTTGCTCGGCATGCCGATGACGGAGGCGCGCGGTCGCTGGCACGCGCTCGACACGCCCGCCGGCCCCGTCAGGACTCTGGTGACCATAAGGCCGCAGGAACTGGTCTCGCAGCCCAAGCTCAAAGCGCACGCCTGGGCCGATTTGCAGCTGCTGATGGAGGAATTGAAACCATGAAGGCGCTGACCCGGCTGCTGTGCGCCGCGGGCCTCGTCATCGCCGCAGCGCCGGCCCTCGCCGAGGACGACGTTCCGCCGGGCCGCGCCGCCCGCGCCTTCGCCGCTCCCGCCCAGCTCACCCAATCCGAGCGCGACAATTACCGCGCCGTCTTCGCCGCCTTGCAGGCGCAGGACTGGGCGGGCGTCGCCGGGCGGCTCGACGGGATGCGCGAAGGGCCGCTCCACGATCTCGCCCGCGCTTTGCTCTACACCATGCCGGGCTCGCCCCGCGTCGAGCTGCAGCCGCTGGCCAGCCTTCTTTCGCGCGCGCCCGATCTGCCGCAGGCCGAAGACCTCGTCCGCCTCGCCCGCGCCCGCGGCGCCGAGAGCCTGCCCGAGCTTCCCGACGCGCGGCGGCTCTCCTATCTGGGCGGCCAGCCGCGCCGCGCCCGCCCCCGCTCGATCCGCGGCGATGCCGTCGGCGACGCGCTCGAGCCTTTGGTCCAGCCGCTGATCCGCGACGACCGGCCGATCGAGGCGGAAGCCCTGTTGAACAGCCGCATCGCCGAGCTCTCCGACGAGACGCGGACCGCGTTCCAGCAGCGCATCGCATGGGTTTATTATCTGAATGGCAACGACCGCGACGCGCGCCGAATCGCCGACCTCGCCCGCACCGGCCCGACCGAATACGCGCTCCACGCCGAATGGGTGTCGGGCCTGGCCGCCTGGCGGATGGGCGATTACGCGGCCGCGGCCGGGCATTTCAGCACCGTCGGCGCCCGCTCGACCGACGTCGAATTCTCCGCCGCCGGCCATTATTGGGCGGCGCGCGCCGACACCGCCGGCGCCCATCCCGAGCGGGTCCAGGCGAGGCTCAGGACCGCCGCGCGCATGAGCGAGACCTTCTATGGCCTCCTTGCGCAGAGCGCGCTCGGCATCAGGCAGCCGCCCGCCGACATGGCGACCTTCACCGCCGAGGATTGGCGAGCGCTTTCGGGAAGCCGCAACGCCCGCGCCGCGATCGCGCTGGCCGAGATCGGCGAGACCCGGATCGCCGGCGACCTGCTGCGCCATCAGGCCCGGATCGGAGACCCGCGCAACCACGCGCCTCTGATCCACCTCGCCGCGCGGCTGAACCTCACCGCCGCCCAGATGTACCTGTCGCACAACGGCCCGCGCGGCAGCCGCTTCGGCCCGGCGGAACGCTATCCGACCCCGGCCTGGCGCCCGACCCGCGGCTGGCGAGTCGACCAGGCTCTGGTCTACGCCCACGCCCTCCAGGAATCGCAGTTCCAGCCCGAGGCGGTGAGCCCGGCCGGCGCCCGCGGCCTGATGCAGGTCCGCCCCGGCACCGCCGGCGACCTGGCCCGGGCCCGCGGCGAGGCGTTCAACCCGGCCTCGCTGAACCAGCCCGCGGTGAACATCGAATTCGGCCAATCCTACCTGGAATATCTGCGCGACCTCTCCAGCACCGGCGGCCTGCTCCCCAAGGTGATCGCCTCCTACAATGCAGGACCCGCGCCGATCGCCGAATGGAACGTCCGCTACGACAATTCGGACCCTTTGCTCTACATCGAGTCGCTGCCTTATTGGGAAACGCGGGGCTACGTGCCGATCATCCTCAGGAATTATTGGATCTACGAGGATCGGGCCGGCGACCGTTCGCCGAGCCGCCGGGCGCTGGCGGCGGGCCTGTGGCCGCGCTTCCCCGGCCTGCCCGGCGCGAGCGCGGTCAGGATCGCGCCGCAGCGGCGCAACGTGGCGATGGGCAGCGACTAATTCGTTCTTGATCTGTTCCGCCTAAGCCCTTAACCTTCTCTTATGCCCCGGCCCAACGCCCGTCCCGGCCGCGGTGCGCCCGAGAACCGCACCCCGGACCGCTTCAACCTGCCGACGCGCGAGGCCGACGGCGACTGGCTCGACGCCCGGGACGGAGTGGATGGCGAGGCGCCGCCGCTGCGGACCACGGTGACCGTCGAGCATCCCAGGACGATCATCGCCCGCAACAGCTCGCCCGACATCGGCTTCGACCGCTCGATCAACCCCTATCGCGGCTGCGAGCATGGCTGCATCTATTGCTTCGCGCGGCCGACGCACAGCTACCTGAACCTGTCGCCGGGGATCGACTTCGAAACCAGGATCGTCGCCAAGGTCAACGCGGCGGAGCGCCTGCGCGCCGAGCTGTCGTCGCCCCGCTACGTGCCGCGCGCGCTCAACATCGGCTCGGCGACCGACGCGTACCAACCGATCGAGCGCCGACTGGGCATCACCCGAAGCGTGCTCGAAGTGCTGGCCGAAACCCGCCACGCGTTCTCGGTCATCACCAAGTCGTCGGGCGTCGAACGCGATATCGACCTGCTGGCGCCGCTCGCGCGCGACAACCTC
>DASQFO010000086.1:0-7425 GCA_035633095.1 Allosphingosinicella sp.
ACTTTCGCGACGGCAAGGTTACGCTGCCGGTGATCCTCGCTTATGCCCGCGGCAGCGACGACGATCGCGGCTTCTGGCTCGACGCCATGGCCGGCCGCCACTCCTCGGACGAGGATCTGGCGCAGGCGATACGGCTGCTTCGCGGCTCGGGCGCGCTCGACGACACGATCGAGCGGGCGCGCCATTACGGCCAGCGCGCGATCGACGCGCTCGGGCCGTTCCCGGCGAGCCGCGCCAAGGCGGCGCTGACCGAAGCGGTCGAATTCTCCATCGCCCGCGCTTTTTGATGAAGCGTCCGCGTCCCCGCCGGCCGCTGAAGAGCGGCCTCGACCGCGTCGGGCCCTTCCACCCCTATCTGGCTTATGCGGCCGTGCTGCTGCTCGACCTGCTTGGCGTCTTCCTGATCTTCGCGGCTTTGGTCTGGGTCGGCGACACGGCGGAGGACCTGTTCTGGCCCGGCGGCCACGAGTGGGTCGACTTCTAGCCGCCGACCGCCCGCGCGACCTGCAGCGTGTCGGCATATTGCTGGAAGCCGGCCGCCTTGCCGCCCTCGACCCGCCAGACATGCGCCAGCTGCGCGCTGATCGGCGTGCCGGTTGCCTTGTAGGTGCCCGAATAGCGGCCGAGCGCGACGATGGTGTCGCCGGCGTCGAGGATTTCATCGATCGTGACGGCAAAGCCGTCCCATTCGCCGATGCAGCGGGCGAAAACGCCCTGCGCCACCGCCTCGGGCCCGACATAGGGATTGCCGTCCGCATAAGGGAAATTCTCGGCTTCGTTCCATTCGATTCCGGGGCTCATCGCGCCGAGGACGGCGGCGACGTCGCCCGCCCCGAAGCCGTCGTAGATTCCCCGAATCAGGGCGACATTTTCTTGCGACATGATCGGTCTCCGCAATTGATCTCGACGACTATGATCGGCGCTTGGCCATTTGCAAGCCATCCGGATAGACGGCCGCTGTGACGAGTCTCCCCATCCACGACCGCTTGCCGGATCTGCTGGAAGCGCTGCGCGGCGGCGTCAACGCCGTGCTCGTCGCCCCGCCCGGCGCGGGCAAGACGACCGCGGTCGCGCCGGCCTTGCTAAGCGAGCGTTGGTGCGTGGGCGAGATGCTCCTGCTTTCGCCGCGCCGCCTCGCCGCCCGCGCCGCCGCGGAGCGGATGGCCGAGCTGGCGGGAGAGAGAGTCGGCGGGACGATCGGCTATGCGACGCGGCTCGACAGCAAGCGCTCGTCCCGCACCCGCATCACCGTCCTCACAGAAGGGATTTTCCTGAAGCGCATCCAGTCCGATCCGGAGCTGGCCGGAGTCTCGGCCGTGCTGTTCGACGAGGTCCACGAGCGCAGTCTCGACAGCGATTTCGGGCTGGCGCTGGCGCTCGATGCGCAGGCGGCGCTTCGGCCGGACCTGAGGCTGATCGCCATGTCGGCCACTCTCGACGGCGCGCGCTACGCGACCCTGATGGGCGCCGCGCCGGTCATCGAGAGCGAAGGCCGCGCGCATTCGATCGATTTCGTCCATCTGGGCCGCGCGACCGAAAAGCGGATTGAGGACGAGATGGCGGCCGCTATCCGGCGCGCGCTCGGCGAGGGGGAGGGCGGCCTGCTCGCCTTCCTGCCCGGCGTCGCCGAGATCGAGCGGACCGCCGAGCGGCTCGACCGCCTGCCGCCCGACGTCGATCTCCACCGCCTCCACGGCAGCATGGATCCAGCCGCCCAGCGCGCGGCCATCGCCCCTTCGCCGCCGGGCCGCCGCAAGCTCGTCCTCGCAACCTCGATCGCCGAGACCAGCCTGACCCTGGACGGGGTACGCACCGTCGTCGACTCAGGGCTGGCGCGGCGGCCGCGCTACGACCGCGCCGCCGGCCTCACCCGCCTCACCACCGAGCGCGCCAGCCAGGCCGCGATCGCGCAGCGCGCCGGCCGCGCCGGCCGCCAGGGGCCGGGCCGGGTCTATCGCCTGTGGGAGGAAGCGGCGACGCAGTCGCTGCCGCGCTTCGATCCGCCCGAGATCCTCGAGGCGGACCTTTCCGCGTTGCTCCTCGATTGCGCGATCTGGGGCGTCGCCGATCCGCGCGCCTTGCGCTGGCTCGATCCGCCGCCGCAAGCCGCCATCGAGGAGGCACGGCGGCGGCTCATCGCGCTCGGCGCGCTCGACGAGGGGGCGCGCCCGACCGCGCACGGCCGCGCCGTCGCCGATTTGCCGCTGCCGCCGCGCCTCGCCCACATGCTGATCGAGGCCGACGCGCGCGGCTGGGGCGAGACCGCGGCCGAGGTCGCGGTGATCCTTTCCGAACGCGGGCTCGGCGGGAGCGAAACGGACCTTGAGTTGCGACTCAGGCGCTGGCGCGGCGACAAGGGCAGACGGGCGGAGGCCGCGCGGGGGCTGGTCTCGAGATGGCTCAAACTGACTCGTTCGTCCCGAGCGAAGTCGAGGGGCGCTGGCACCGACTCTGAGAGACGCCCCTCGACTTCGCTCGGGACGAACGTTGCGGAATGTGTGGCTCTCGCTTTTCCGGACCGCCTGTCGAAGCGCCGCGACGCATCCGGCGCCGACTGGCTCAGCGTCGGCGGCCGCGGCTTCCGGCTCGATCCGGCCTCGCCGCTCGCGCGCGAGGACTGGCTCGCGGTCGCCGAGGTGGGCGGCGCGGCGGCGGGCGCGCGCATCCTCTCCGCCGCGACGATCGACCAGGCCATGGTCGAGAGCCTGTTCGCCGGCCGGATCGCTGCGGGCACCGACGTCGCCTTCGATCCCGCCACCGGCACCGTCCGGGCCTCGCACGGCCGTCGGCTCGGCGCGATCCTGATCTCCGGCGGCCGCGACAGCCGCGCCGACCCGGCGGCGATCGAGGCGGCTTTGCTCGAAGGGGTACGCGCGCATGGGCTCGGCCTGCTGCCGTGGAGCGAGGCGGCGGTTTCGCAGCGCCAACGCGCCGCTTTCGCCCGCCGCCTCGATCCCGATATTCCCGATCTCTCCGACGAAGCACTGCTCGGGATGCTCGACGAATGGCTGCCGCCGCTGCTCGCCGGCAAGCGGCGTCTCGTCGACGCTGCGGTCGAGCTGCCGCTCGGCTGGGACGCGCGCAAGGCGATCGACCGGATCGCGCCCAGCCATTTCGAAACCCCCGCCGGAAGCCGCCACGCAATTGACTATGAAGCCGAAGCCGGCCCCACCGTCACCGTCCGCGTCCAGGCGCTGTTCGGGCTCGCCGAGCATCCAAGGGCCGGCGGCACGCCGCTCGTCCTCGCTTTGACCTCGCCCGCGGGGCGGCCGATCCAGACCACGCGCGACCTGCCCGGCTTCTGGCGCGGCAGCTGGTCCGCGGTCGCAAAGGAGATGCGCGGCCGCTACCCCAAACATCCCTGGCCCGACGATCCCGCCGCCGCCGATCCCACGTTGAAGACGAAAAAGGCCTCGGCCCGCGCGCGCTGATCGAGGCGCGATCAGGCCGCGACGCCGGCCACGGTCCTGATCAGGTCGAGCGTCCGGTCGGCCAGGGCGCGCAGCTCCGCGCGCGAATAGCCGGCGCGCGCGCGCCCCGAGAGCTCGTAATGATTGGCGACCAGAATCATCGCCAGCGGGTTCGGATCGACGCCCGCCGGCAGCTGGCCTTCGTCGATCGCCTTCTGGAAGCGGCGGACCACCGCGCGTTCGAGCGATTCCATCGATTCGCGCACGACTCGCGAGATTTCGGGATCCTCGCCGGCCTCGGTCATCGCGGTGTTCATCATGAAGCAGCCGGTCGCGCCGTCGTCGGCGGGCATGAACTTGTCGATCGACCATTGGGTCAGCGCGTAGAGCGAATCGTCGAGATTCGGGATGGCGAAGGCCTCCGCGAACTCGGCGCGCACCTCCGCCAGATAATTGTCCAGCGCCGCGAGATAGAGCCGCTTCTTGTCGCCGAACGCGCCGTAAAGGCTCGGCTTGTGCAGCCCGGTGGCCGCGGAGAGCTGGTCCATCGAGGTGCCGGCATAGCCGTAGCGCCAGAATGTGTCGCGGACCTGGCCGAGCACCTGATCGGTGTCGAAGCCTCGCGGCCTCCCCCTGGTCGCGGGCGCGCTCGCCGAATTTTTTTGTACCATATGTTAAATAACCCTTGCCATCGGCACTTCTGTACTATACGGTAAGGTACATAAATAGCAGATGGAGGTGAAAATGAAAAGTGCTCTTTTGATGACGGCGATCCCCGCCTTGTTCGCGTCCGCTTTGTTCACCGCAACCCCGGCCGCCGCCGCCGGCTCCGACGAGCGGGCCGTGTCGCAGTGCCGCACCGAGCTCCTCAGCCGGTTCGAGCCCGGAGCGATCCGCTCCTACCGGATCGGATCGATCGCCGGCAATTCGCGGCGCACCCGGGTGACGATCGTCGTCACCGCCGACCGCCGCTACACGTTCGAATGCGCGGCCGGCGCCAATGGCGAAACGGTGACCGCGACGCTCAACCCGCCGGTCTCGACCCGGCTTGCGGGCGGGGCGGGCAACCAGGCCCAGCGTTGAGACCCCTCCTGTCCGGCGGAGGCCGCGCCTCCGCCGGACCTTGTTCGCGTCAGGCGTTGAACGCCAGCCTGAGCCCCGGCCGCGGCCAGCGCGCCTTGTAGAGCCTTCCGGTCGCACCGGCCGTGATCCAGGCGTCGCGCATGTCGGCGCCGCCGAAGCAGATATTGGTGGTGACCGGGTCGGGCACCGGCACGTGCTCCACCGATCCGTCCGGATCGATGATCGAAATCCCGCCATTGACGATCGTCGCCACGCAGACCTTTCCGCTCGCCTCGACCGCGAGGCTGTCGAGCAACTGGAAGCCCGCAAGATTGCAGACGACCCGCCCCGGCGCGAAGCCCGGCGGCGGGGCAAGCTTGCCCGGCGATTCGACGTCGAACGCCCACAGGCGCTGCAAATAAGTATCGGCGACATAGACGATCCTGCCATCCGGCGAGAGGCCGACGCCGTTGGGCCCGAGCAGATCGTGACGCTGGCGGCTGAGCGTGCCGTCCGCCGAGGCGTAATAGAGCGCGCCGTAGCGCCGCCCTTCACCGGTCTCCACGCCATGATCGGTGAACCAGAGCCCGCCCGCCGCATCGAACACCAGATCATTCGGGGCGATCAGGCCGTCATGAACGGTCTCGAGCCGGCCGGCGGCGGGATCGTAGCGCTGGATCGAACCGCCGCGATGGCCCGGCGGCGTCGGGCCCGGGATGATCAGTCCGTCGCGCTCGGTATAGGAAAAGGCGCCGCCGTTGGTGGCGATCCAGACCGCGCCGTCAGGGCCGATCGCAGCGCCGTTGGGGCCGGTCGCGGTCTCGGCGAGCCCCTCCTTGCGGCCGTCCGGACGAACGCGGGTCAACCGGTTGCCGCGTATCTCGGTGAGGATCACGGAGCCGTCGGCCATCGCCACCGGCCCTTCCGGAAAATCGAGTCCGTCGGCGACCAGCTCCAGCTCCATCATGGGCGTCTCCGTTTTTGGAGGCTGGAGTGTAGCCGACATTCCCTCACCCTCCCACCCCGCTGCGCGGGGCGGGCCCCTCCATTGCGGCGACTCTTTGGACCGACCGGGGGACGGTCCTGTCGCCGCAATCCCAAATGGGAGAGGGAAACGAGGCTCGGCTCTAACCCCTCTCCCTTCAGGGGAGCGTCGGATGAGGACTGCCCCCGGCAGCCCTCAGATCGTGCGGGGCACGATCGGCCCGACGCTGGAGGGGCCCATCGCCCTTGCGATGGGAGGGTGAGGGAATGTGGCTAGGCGCTCAGCCGCTGCTGGATGCCGGTGACGAGCGCGCTCGCTTTCTCGAAGGTCATCGGGCGGCCGAACAAATAGCCCTGAATCTGGTGGCAGCCGAGATCGCGCATGCGGGTGAAATCGTCGGCGGTCTCGACGCCCTCCGCGGTGACGGTCATGCGGAAGCTCTTGGCGAGCTGGACGATCGACTGGATGATCGCGACCGTCTCCTTGTTGTCGGCCGCCTCGCGCACGAAGCTGCCGTCGATCTTGAGCTTGTGAAAGACGGCCTTGTTGAGATAGCCGAGCGACGAATAGCCGGTGCCGAAATCGTCCAGCGCCATGCTGACGCCCAAGGCCCGGAGGCGCTTGAGCACGTCGATCGCATTGGCGCTATCGCCCATGAACACCGATTCGGTCACTTCGAGCTCGAGCCGGTTGGGCTGCAGCCGGTGCTTGCGGATCGCTTCGTTGATCGTGTTCGGTAGTGCCGGGAAGATGAGCTGCTTGGCCGAGACGTTGATCGCGACCGAGACATGCTCGGGCCAGCAGGCGGCGGCGCGGCACGCTTCCTCGATCACCCATTCGCCCAATTCCATGATCAGGCCCGATTCCTCGGCCAGCGGGATGAAATTGTTGGGCGGCACGATGCCGCGGGTCGGGTGGTGCCAGCGGATCAGCGCCTCGAAACCGACCAGGCTCTGGTCGGCGGCGTCGATCAGCGGCTGGTAGAGCAGCCGGAACTGCTTGGCCTTGATGCCGATGCGCATGTCCTGCTCGAGCTTCAGGCGGTCCTCGGCCTCGTTCTGCATGTCGGCGTTGAAGAAGCAGCAGGTGCCGCGGCCCTGGTTCTTGGCCTGGTAGAGAGCGAGGTCGGCCTTCTGGATGAGGTCGTCGACGCTCTGGCCGTCCACGGGTCCGAACGCGCAGCCGATCGAGACGCCGATCCTGACCTCGGCCTTGTCGAGATGGAAGGGATCGGCGATCGCCGCGATCAGCCGCTCGGCGAGCGTCTCGACCATCTTTCGGCTCTGCACATCCTTGATGACGATGGCGAACTCGTCGCCCCCCATCCGGCCGACATGGCCGAACGGTCCGACTTCCTTGACCAGCCGCTGCGCGACGCTCTTGAGCACGGCGTCGCCGCGGGGATGGCCGAAGGTGTCGTTGACCGGCTTGAAGCCGTCGAGATCGAGGAACATGATCGCGCACGGCGTATCGCCGCCGGCCGAGCTCGACAAAGCCTCGCCGAGCAGCTGGCGGACACGGCCGCGATTGGGCAGGCCCGAAAGCACGTCCATGTTGGCGAGGTTGGTGAGCCGCTCCTGCGTGCGCCGCACTTCGGTGACATCCTGGCCGACGCCGCGGAAGCCCTGGAACTGGCCGCCCATGTCGACGATCGGATCGCCCGACAGGCTGATCCAGCGCGCGCCGCCGCGGGTGCTGAGCTCCATTTCGAGATTGGCGAAAGGCTGGCGCGAGAGGAGGATGCGGCCGAGCGCGCTGGTCCCGCCCAAAGCGGCCGGCAGCGAATGGCCGGCCAGCTGGTTGGTCGATCGGCCGAGCAGGGCCGTCATTCGCGACGAGATGTAGACGACCCGGTTCTCGGCATCGACCTGCCACAGCCAGCCGACGCCGCGATGCTCATATTCGTTGAGCAGCTGGCGAATCGATTCGGCCTCGGCCCGGGTCCGGGCGAGAACCTTGAGCTGGCCG
>DASQFO010000087.1:0-18723 GCA_035633095.1 Allosphingosinicella sp.
TTCGAGCGATTCCCGGGCGGCTGAGCCGTTTAGCTCACGTTCATCGACTCATCTGAACGCCCTGCCCCGTGCGATGAACTTACCGAGGGCGCGGTTGTTACACCTCCATATCCCAGTTTGGAGGAAGACCAGATGAGACTCAGGATCAAGCTGCTCGCCGCCGCCGCGGCCGTCGCCCTTCCGGCCGCTTTGGCCGGCGCCCAGGCGCCCGCCCCGGCCACGCCGCCCGCGACGACCAATCCCGCCCCGGATACGACGACGCCGCCGGTGACCGAGGATGAAGCGACCAGAGCGGAATCGCCCGCCCAGCAGGTGCAGGCCACGGCCGAACGCGCCGCCGACGCGGTCGAGGCCGACGCCACCGCCGAGGCGCAGGCGCAGACCCCGACTCCGCCGACTCCGGCCGAGAGCCAGGCCGGCGCCCACGTGCACGTAGAGACGCCGCCCACAACAACGACACCGGCAGCCACCCCGGCCGCGAGCGGGACGAGCGCCCAAATAGAGGCGCAGGCCGCGCAGACCGCCGCGAGCCCGGCGCCTGCGCCGGCCCCTGCCCAGGCCACCGCCCAGGCGCAGACGGCCGCGCCGGCGGGCCCGGTCACCGCGGCGACTTCCGCCGATTTCCGCGCCGGCGTTTCGGTCCGCGATCAGGCCGGCGGAATGGTCGGCACGGTCGAGTCGGTCGACGCGACCGGCGCGGTGGTCAGCACCGGAACGGCCCGCGCCAAGCTGCCGCTGACGAGCTTCGGCCGCACCGGCCAGGGCCTGGTCATCGCCATGACCAAGCCCGAGTTCGAGGCCGCGGTCGCGGCGGCGCAGACCGCCACCCCCGGCAGCTGATCGCCCCAACCCGATCGACAAAGGCCGCGCCGGTTTTCCCCTCTCCGGCGCGGCTTCTTGTTGTTTAGCAAACAGCGTGGTTCGCCTGCTTCCCGCCCTCCGGCGTCGAGCGCGGCACGCCGCGCACGCTCCGGCTCGGGTTAAGCTCGCGCGGCTGACTTGCTTCGCGCCGATTTGCGCCGTGGAGCAAGCTGGGACGATTTGTTGAAGCCGATGAAAAAGAAGGGCTTGCGAATCCACTTCATTGCAATAGGTTGACTTGCTTCGGGAGGGAGCGACTCGGCGAGTCGTCTATACATCCCGGGTTGAGAAGGGGGACTTTTCCATGGAATTTGCACGCTTTTCGCGCCTTCGCTGCGCATTGCTCACCGCCACCGCTTCCGCATTCGCATTGTCCGCGCCCGCGCAGGCGCAGTCCGCCGCCGACTATGGATTGGCGCCGGGATATGACAATCAGATCGTCACCAATCACACCGTGACCCCGGGCCCGGGCAGCGCCGCGACAGGCGCCAATTTCGCCAATTCTCCCCAGGTTCTCGACGCCGCCGGCTCGATCAACGGCGTCGGCCAGCAGATCGCCTTCATCCAGACCAGCCCGACCGCGGCCGGCCTCAGCCTCTGCTCGGGCACTTTGATCAACCCGCGCACGGTGATCACCGCCGCGCACTGCGTCTACAACAACCCGGCCCACCGCTACGGCAGCAACACCGGCACCGGCGGCGGCGTCAACGGAGCGTTCGGATCCATTGTCAGCATTACGCCCACGACGATCACCCGCCAGGTCATCACTTCGCAGGGCATCCCGCTCAGCTTCGGTTTCTCTTCGACGAACCGCTGCCTGCAAACCGTCGCCGGCGTGAACGGACTCACCAATGTCGCGGGCAACGGCTGCATGGCCGAGACCGGCGCCTATGAGGTCTGGCGGAACAGCGGCTTCCAGACCAACACCGCGCTGGCGATCTACAACGCCAACCAGGTCTGGTACGGCACCGGCTCGCAGCCGATTTCATTGGGCGGCCTGGGCGAATTCGCCAATCAGGACATCGCCCTGGTCACGCTCGACACCCATGCCCAGGATATCCCGACCTGGACGATGCTGTTCTCGCCGCTCACCAGCCCGACCCACGCCATCGTCACCGGCTATGGCGGCGCCGGCGTCGGACTTTCCGGCATCGGCAACCTCGCGGGCATCGACTATCGCCGCCGCTCGGCGGAGAACATGATCGACGCCTTGATGACCAACAACGACTGGGTCAACAGCCCCGCGATCAACCCGGGCAACACCGCCTTCGCCGCGCACCAGCACTCGATCTACTGGCTGGACTTCGACGATCCCAACCACGATCCGGACAATCTGCCGGCCAATTTCTTCTTCAACACCGCGCCTCCGGGCGGCCGCAACAACGGCTATTTCGACTTTAACGGCCTGGGCGGCTCCGCTTTGCCGCTCGAAGGCGCGACCGCGGGCGGCGATTCGGGCGGCCCGCTGATCGTCGACCTGGCGTTCAGCCGGCCGGTCGTGGCCGGCGTCCTGACCGGCAGCTGGTCGTTCAACGGCGGCATCAGCACCTACGGCCAGTTCAACGTCTATCCGCCGCTCTTCCACTTCTGGGAGGACATCGTCCAGAACAACCCCTACCGCTACGCCTCGGCGCTTGGCGGCAACGGCAATTGGTTCGATCCGACCCACTGGGTCCAGGACATGGATCCGAACTACGGGATCATCGGACCGGGCGGGCAGCTGATGAACGGCGTGCCCGACAATGCGCAGGGCGGCGCCGACGGCGCGGTCGCCAAGTTCGGCACCCTGTGCTTCCTCGAGACCGACTGCTCGACGATGGTCGGACCGGGCAACCCGGCCCCCGACGGCACGCCCCATTACACCAATGGCGGCCCCGGCACGCTCAACTTCGTCCCGAACAATGTCGAGCCGGTCAACAGCGCCACGCCCGGCGCCACCGTGCGCGCGCGTTACTACGACGTGTCGCTTTATCGGGCGGGAACCACCACGTTGAGCCAGGCGGCGACGATCGACGTCATGACCGTGGATGGCGCGAGCGCAAAGCTCGACGTCACGCCGGCGGGCACGCTCAACACCTGGGCCGATTACACCCAGTATAACGGCTGGACCAACGTCGACGGCGTCATCAACACGAGCGAGATGCTGGTCGTCGCCGGCCTCCTGTCCGGCAGGGGCACGATCAACCCCGACTTCCTGACGGTCGTCGGCGGCATCGTCGCGCCGGGGGGCGCGGATAGTGTCGGCACCCTGACGGTCAACAGCGACATGATCCTGGCTTCGGCCTCGGCGCTGTTCATCGACGCCGGCCGCAACGGCGCCGACCGCCTCGCGGTCGCGGGGGTTCTCGCGCTCAACGGCGGCTCGCTGGTCTTCAACAAGGCCCCGGGCGCGGCACCGCGGCACGGCCAGAGCTTCACCATCGCCACGGCCGGGCTGGGAGTGGCCGGTACCTTCGGGTCGGTCTACTCGTTCCAGGGCGTGCTTCGGCCGGAGCTGACCTACACTGCCAATAGCGTCATCGCCGAGCTCCGCGCGGGCAGCCTGGTCACCATCCTCGAGGGCCAGAACGCCACGGCCCTCGCATTCGCCTCGGCGCTCGATCAGCTTCGCGGCAATTTCTACACCTCGTTGTACGGCCTCTACGGATCCATCGATCTGATGGATCGGACGACGCTGTCGATAACCCTGGCCGGGCTCGCCCCGGCCATCATCGGCGAGACGCACTCGCTCCAGGACCGGCAAAGCCGCGTCATGCTGAACAGCATCACCGACCGCCTGTCGGTGCTGGGCACCGGACCGACGGGCGTTCTCTCGGTCAACGGCTCGAGCGCGCTGACCGCCGCTCTCGCCAATGGGAGATCGACGCCGGCGCTGAGCATTAGCGGCCTGGTGCCTTCGGAGCGGTCGCTGACCGCACTGCCCGAGGGCGTGACCGGGTTCGTCAGCAGCGGTTATGTCGCCAACGGCCCCGCCAACGGCGACAACCGGCTGGGGGCTGCCGGCGGACAGCATATCGCCTATGGCAGCATGGGGCTCGAGGTCGAGGCCTCGCCCGGCCTCACCGTCGGCTCGGCCTTCGGCTATGCCTATGGCTTCAGTGCTCCGGGCGAAGCCGGCCGGACCGAGTCGAGGATGAGCCAGGTGGCCGCCTACGGCTCCTACCGGCTCGGCGGCGGCGCCTATGTCGCCGGCCTGGCTTCGGCGGAAATCAGCCGCATGTCGACGCAGCGCCGCGGAGCCACGGGCGACGCCAGCTACGACCTGTACGGCGCGACCAATACGAGCCGCTACGATGCGATGGTGGAGACCGGCATCAACCTCGATGTCGGTCGCGGCCTTACGTTGACGCCTCGCGCGGCGCTTGCTTACTCTTCCTACCAACTCGGTGGGTTCGAGGAGCGTGGCGGCGAGACGGCGCTACAGCTCGACGACCTTCGCCTGCAACGGCTGGAGACGCGGCTGGGCGCCCGGATTGCCGGCCAGATGCGGTTCGGACGCTGGTCGCTGCAGCCCCAGGTCCAGGTCGACATGGTCCACACGCTGTCCGGAGCGAATGACGGCATGAGCGTCCGTTTCGCCAACATCCGTGACTTCGCGTTCACGCTTCCGTTCGCCGAGGGCGACCGCAGCTGGGGCGAGGTGCGCGGCGGACTGACAATGGGCGATGGCCGCTTCACCTTCGGCGCCGGAGTCGAAACCAGCATCGGCCGCGCCGGCGTGCGGGACGACCGCGCGGTGGCCGACTTCGCCATCCGCTTCTGACCCGCCCGCCTGAGGGCAAGGAACCCGCGGCCGCGATACCGGCCGCGGGTTTTCCTTTGCCCCCGCACCCGCCTGCGCGGCGCCCTTTCCGCCGCGGGCCCCGGCTCCCGCCACCGGCCGCGGCCACAGAAAAGCCGCCCGCCGGGATTTCCCCGGGGGCGGCTCTCTTTGCCTGGTGCCCGGCGTTCGCCGGGGCCGAAACGCCTAGCTCAGGTGTCGCGACAAATGCTTGTTCATCTCGAACATCGAGCAGCGGTCCTTGCCGAAGATTTTCTTCAGCTTGTCGTCGGCCAGGATCTCGCGCTTGTTCGCCGGGTTCTGCAGGTTGTTCTTCTTGATGTGAGCCCAGACCTTGCTGACGACCTGGCTGCGCGGCAACGGATCGGAGCCCGTGATAGCGGCGAGGTCCGCCGACGGCTTGACCGGACGCTGCAACCCGCTTTGCCTACCTTGTGCCATACTTCCCTCCCTGTGGTTCCTGAGCGTCGATAGAGCGCAAATCATCGCCCTTGGCAACGGGGTGACAGGGTGAAATGGGCTATTTCGGCCCTCAAACGCGCCTTTTCTGTGGATAGAGCGGGAAAGGCGATCAAAGCAGGCCGAACGGAACCACCCTGTTGGCCGAGTCGTGACCGATGTCGGCGCGGCCCAAATAGGCGATTTGCGCGTGCGCGCACCAGTGGCGGACCACCCTTTCCTCGTCCTCGCCGAAGTCGGGATCGTTGGGGAGCACGTCGCCGACCCGTCCCAACCTTATGCCGGCCACGCTGCGGATGTTGGGGCTGGCGGTGATGTGGAACATCGCCCGGTCGGTCGCGTACATGTGCTCCGATATCTCCTCCAAGAGCAGGACATGGCCGGCAAGGTCGGGCTCGAGCGGCGTGCCGAGCAGCAGGCCGAGCACGGTGATGTTGAACGCGGCGTATCTCTTTCCGGCTTCGAGCCCCCGCTCGAGCGCGGCCGGCGATCGCTCGACGAGCCAGGCCAGCGCCCGCTCGATCGCGGCCTCCCCGCCCTCGCGCATCGCGTCCTGCGGCATCGGGCCGTGGGCGAGATGCGCGAAGCCCGCGCGATACATGCCGGCGAGCAGGAAGCCGGCGTCGCTGTAGCCGAGCCAGGCCTTGTCGCGCGCCGCGGGCCCGAGCCGGGCCAGCGCATCCTCCGCCATCCGGCACGACCCGTAGCCGCCGCGCGCGAACCAGATTGCGTCGAACGCGGGATCGTTGGCGACCTCGACCAGCGCGTCGGCGCGCGCCGCGTCGGTCCCCGCGAAATGATTGTGAACGAGGAAACATTGCGGGTGGAAGTGAAGCTCGACGCCCGGGTGCGCCCGCGCCGCGATCTCGCGCGTCCGCGCGGCCGCTTCCTCGCTGAACCGCGAGCTCGGCGCCACCACCGCGATCCGCATGCCTTGCTCCCTCCTCGTGTCCCCAATAGGGCGGCGGCATGGGCGAGGCCAAATCCTATTTCTTCTGCGGCATCGGGGGCAGCGGCATGCTGCCCTTGGCGCTGATCGTGCAGGCGCGAGGAAACAAGGTCGCTGGATCGGACCGGACGCTCGACCAGGGCCGGCTCGCGCCCAAGTTCGCGTTCCTCAGCGGCCGCGGCATCGCGCTTTTCCCGCAGGACGGCAGCGGAATCGTCAGCGCCGACCAGCGCCTCGTCACCTCGGCGGCGATCGAGGAAACGGTGCCCGACGTGGTCAGGGCCCGCCAAGTCGGCGCGCCGCGCATCGCCCGCCCCGAATTGCTCGCCGAGCTGTTCAACGCCGCCCTGCTGGGCATCGCCGTCGGCGGGACCAGCGGCAAATCGACCGTGACCGGCATGATCGGCTGGATCCTCCACGCAATGGGCCGCGACCCCACCGTCATGAACGGCGCGGTGATGAAGAATTTCGTGTCGCCCGACGCGCCCTTCGCGAGCGCGCTGGTCGGCGCCGGCGACGCCTTCGTCAGCGAGGTCGACGAGAGCGACGGCTCGATCGCGCTCTACCGGCCCAGGATCGCCGTGCTCAACAATGTCACGCTCGATCACAAGTCGCTGGACGAGCTCCGCCACCTGTTCCGTGACTTCGCCGACAAAGCGGAGACGGTCGTCCTCAACCTCGACGACGACGAGACCCGCTTCCTCGCCGCCGCGCTCCCGCACGAGCGGCTCAGGACCTATTCGTTCAAGGATGAAAGTGCCGACCTGTTCGGCGCCGACATCGTCGAGGAGCCCTTCGCAATTTCGTTCAGGGTCGGGAATATCAAGGTCCGCCTCCAGGTTCCGGGCCGCCACAATGCGGAGAATGCGTTGGCCGCTCTGGTCGCCGCCGGAGCCGCCGGCGTGCCGCTCGAGGAGGCCGCCGCCGCGCTCGCCGGCTTTGCCGGCCTCAGACGCCGGTTCGAGCTGGTCGGCGAGGCGGGCGGGGTTAGCGTGATCGACGATTTCGGGCACAATCCCGACAAGATCGCCGCCACGTTGCGCACGCTCCACGCTTTCGCCGGCCGCCTGCTTCTCTTCTTCCAGCCTCATGGCTACGGACCCTTGCGGACGATGAAGGATGCGTTGATCGCGACCTTCGCCGGCGGCATGGCGGCCGAGGACGTGCTGATCATGCCCGACCCGGTCTATTATGGCGGCACCACCAGCCGCGAGGTCGGCAGCTCGGACATCGTCGAAGGCATTGCGGGGCTCGGCCGTTGCGCCGAGCATATCCCCGACCGCGCGGCCTGCGCCGGCCGCCTGGTCGAGCTCGCCCGTCCCGGCGACCGCATCGTCGTCATGGGCGCCCGCGACGACACCCTGACCCTGTTCGCGGAAGAGCTGGTTGCGCGGCTCGGCGGCTGAATCGAAAACGGCGGGTCACGGGCCTGATCGTCGGAGGGCGAGGCGCCTTCGGCGCGTCGATCTCCGGCGTGAATCAGGCTCGCGATTCATTTGTGCGACCAAGATTCACGTTTCGGGCACAGCCTGAAACGACCTTGGTCGTGGCCCGCCGTCTCAAACCGGAATAGATGTCACCGCCTTCAGCTAACGGCGGTGACGTCGATCTTCTCGACCCATTCGGGGAAGAAGACCGGCTCGCGGTTCGACCAGCCGGGCGCGGTCGCCGCGGCTTCGCTGATCGACTGGAGCAGGGTCCGCCTGCGGTCCGGGTGGAGGTGCGGCAGCGCCGCCGACGCGCAGAAGGCGCCGGGTAGCCAGGGGCGCACGCTCGCGCCGATCAGCCGCTCGTAGAGGAAACGGTAAGAGGCGAAGCAGGGCAGCCGATCCTGGCCGAGATCGAACGCGGTCATGGTGACCAGGGGCGTCATCAGCGGCTCCATCGCGTCGAGCCCGCTGTCGTCCGGGATGCACGAGCGCAGATGGTCGAGCCGGCGGTAGATGCGCTCCTGAGCGCGGATGCCGGCGGCTTCGGCCGGGTCGCGCGACCAGCGCTTGACCGCGTCGCGGCGGTCGAGCCCGACGTCCAATGAGCGGCGGATGTAACGCTGCGTGCCTTTGCCAAAGCCGGCAAACTCCCGCATCTCCGCCAAGGTTGTCGTCCCGCTTGCGGGCCGAGTCCTGGTACTCATGATCCCACTACTCCTTTTGCCCCAGAGAAGGATCATGCACCGGAACGGCTTACCAGGCCGTTAACCAGGACCCCACTCCCCGTTCAGAATTGAATCAGAGTTCGATTCCCCGGGCAATCGCAAAACTACGATAAGGGTGCGCAACGACGCGCCACTGTCGCTGATCGGCAACAGCACAGGTTCGGAAAGTGCCGTGAAGAGGCCGATTTTTTCGGGCGCGAAACGACCGCTGCCGTAGAAACCGCTGTGGAATGAATCGCGCCCTTTCGGGCGCGAGAAGTCGCTGACGGCGCGCCCGGCGCCATGCTATGGCCGGAGTCGTGGGCGGCAAACACGGTAGCGAAGACGAGCCGGACGGGGCCGGTGCCGCCATTCTGGGCGAAGCCGATTCGCTCGGCTACCGCCGTCCATTGCCCGCCTTTTCGACCAACGCGCGCGGCGCTTCTGCGAACGACCCGGACCGGCAAGGCTTTTCGCGCGAAGCTGCGTTAATGGGGGGCATGGACACTTTCCTGCCCGATGGCGAGCGGCGCCGGCTGCCCGATCTCGGCATGGCCCTGAAGTCGATCCTCGGCTTCTGGCTGCTCTACATGGCGCTGATCACGCTGCGCGCCGTCGCGCTCCAATATCCCAATTTCTGGGAAATGATGGCGCGCCGTTCGATCGCCGCTTTGGTCGGCTGCGGCTTGACCTTCCTCGTCTATCTCGCCTTGCGCCCGGTCGCGTCGAAGGGCCTGGGCGTCAAGGTCGCGGTCGCCGCGATCCTCTGCCTGCCGGCCTCGATGCTGTTCGCCTCGTTCAACTACTACATCTTCTACGTCTATGCGCCGCTCGACGCGGTGAAGATGGAAGCCGAGCGCGCGCAGATGGGCTGGAGCCCGCTCGAAATGGCCCTGCGCTCGATCGCCGAGGGCACGCTCAGCTGGTATTTCCTGTTCGCGGCGTGGGCGGCGCTCTACGTTGCCATGAGCTACGCCAGGCAGCTACGCGCCGCCGACCGCCGCGCCGGCGCCCTCGCCCGCGAGGCCCAGGAGGCGCAATTGCGCGCGCTGCGCTATCAGATCAACCCGCATTTCCTGTTCAACACGCTCAACTCCCTGTCCGCGCTGGTCCTCAGCCAGAAGACCGACGTCGCCGAGCGGATGCTGATGAACCTTTCGACCTTCTTCCGCGCCACCCTCTCGGCCGATCCGACCGCCGACGTGCCGCTCGAGGAGGAGATCAAGCTCCAGCGCCTCTATCTCGACATCGAGCAGATCCGTTTCCCCGACCGCCTCGCCGTCGAGGTCGACGTCCCCGACGCGCTGCAATCGGCGCGCGTCCCCATCCTTATCCTGCAGCCGATCGTCGAGAACGCGGTCAAATACGGCGTCGCCAAGTCGCGCAAGTCGGTTCGGGTGCGGATCAGCGCGCATGAAGAGGCCGGCCGGCTCCACATCAAGGTCAAGGACGACGGCGAGGTCGCGCCCGAGGGCGCCGACGGCGCCGAAGGCGGCGGCACCGGCGTCGGCCTCAAGAACGTCTGCGACCGGCTGACCGCCCGCTACGGCTCGCGCGCCGGATGCCTGTTCGGGCCCGATCCGGAAGGCGGCTATACCGTTCATATCTACATGCCGGTGGTCCGCGATGGCTGAGGCCGCGCCGCTTCGCGTCCTGGTCGTCGACGACGAGCCGCTCGCGGTCGAGCGGCTGCAGCTGCTGCTGGCGCGCTCAGCCGGGGTGATCGTGGTCGGCACCGCCAATGACGGCGAGGCGGCCTTGCGGATCGCCGAGGCGGTGAGCCCCGATCTCGTGCTGCTCGACATCGCCATGCCGGGCATGGACGGGATCGACGTCGCCCGCGCCCTCTCGGGATCCGCCATCGACCCGGCGGTCGTCTTCGTCACCGCGTTCGACAATTTCGCGGTGGCGGCGTTCGACGTCGCGGCGATCGACTATCTGATGAAGCCGGTCCAGCCCGACCGGCTCGAGCGCGCGCTCGTCCGGGTCCGCGCCCACCTGGCCGGCGGCGAAGCGCGCGGCGGGGCAAGGCCCGCTAGCGCCCATGTCGAGGAATTCTGGGTGCCCGACCATAGTGGCCTGGTCCGGATCGCCGCTTCCGACATCCAGCGGATCACCGCCGAGCGCGACTATATGCGGCTCCATGTCGGCGCCCGCTCGTGGCTCATCCACCGCACCATCGCCAAGCTCGAGGAAGATCTCGATCCGTCGCTGTTCATGCGCGTCCACCGCTCGGTGATCCTGCGGCGCGATACGATCACCGGCCTCTACCGCGACGATTCCGGCCACTGGACCGCGCGCCTCTCCGACGGCGCCGAGCAGCGCATCGGCCGTTCCTATGTCGACGATGTGAAAAGGCTCGCGGGGCGCAAGTAAATGGGGACAGTCACTAGTGACTGTCCCCGGTGACTGTCCCTATTTAAAGGGAGGCGGCGATTGGGACGTCGCCGCCTCCCAGCGGAGCCTGGCTGCCTGGTGGGCTCAAAAAGGCAGCCTCGCTCACACCAATTGCACTGCGCTCTGCGACACCTGCGCCACGGGCGAATTGGCCAGAGCCGGGCCGATTGCGGCCATGGTCGAGAGGAGGGCGGCGGACATCGCGGCGATCACGAGGAAAATCGAACGAACGTACATCGTCTTGCTCCTTTGCGGCCTCGGGGGAAGGCCGTCCTGGTTCGAGTTGCGGCCCGCCAGGCTCGGCGGGGACCTTCCGTGCGGGCCGCTGATCCATTCATCGCGCCTTTGCGCCTCGTCCGCTCCTCTCTTTCGACCATGATGCGCGCTTGTTCGGCGAAAGCGCGCGCGGTTCGACGAACCGCCGTGCCGGCTCGACCAAGGTGAGGTGCCGCTTGCGTCAACACTTCCTGCACCTCTGTCCCCTATTGGGACGGGCCGAAATCGAGAGGCGCGGAGCACAAGCGGGGACGCTATGCGACGCTTTGGGAAGCCTCATCCCGAGTGGAGCCACAGATGGCGTTGGGCGTACGGACAAGCAAAAGGACAGGCGCCGGCACGCGCCTCGCCGCGCCCGCATGGGCGTGGCTCGCCTTGCTCGTGCCGATGGCGTCCTGCGTGCCCGCCGCCGCCGTCCAATCGCCGGCCCTGGCGATCGCCGCCGCGCCGCAAGCCCCGGCTCCGATAGGCTCCGCTGCCGCCGCGATGCCGCTCGCCGGCACGCCGCCCTTGGCCGCCGATGGGTTCGTGTTCCGCGCCTCCACCCAGCTTGATCAGCTGCGCTCACTCGATTGCCTCGCCCAGGCGATCTATTACGAGGCGGCGTCGGAGAGTGAGGAGGGCCAGCGTGCGGTCGCCCAGGTGGTGCTGAACCGCGTTCGCCATCCGGCCTGGCCCAACAGCGTCTGCGGCGTCGTCTATCAGGGGCCGATGCGCGCCGGCGGCGGCTGCCAGTTCACCTTCACTTGCGACGGCTCGCTGGCCCGGCCGCCAGGCGGCATTCCCTGGGTACGGGCGCGCACGATCGCCGCCGAGGCGCTGGCGGGGCGCAGCTTTGCCGGCGTCGGCCTATCGACCCATTATCACACCAACTACGTCTTTCCGTCCTGGGCGCCGCGGCTCACCAGAACCGCAATGATCGGCGCGCACCTTTTTTACGGGCTGCCCGGCACGCCCGGCCTGCCCGGCGCCTTCACCGCGCATTATGCGGGGAGCGAGCCTGTGCCGCGCTCGGCCGGCTATTTCCCGTTCCGCCAGGCGGTCGCCGCCGATTTCTCCGGCCTTGCGCCCGCCACCGCCGCCGACATCCGCGCCGCCGTCACCATGCCCTCCGACATTCCCCAGAACGCGCGCTGGGCCGCGACCAACCTGCCCGAATCCACGGTCCGTGACGAATATAGCCGGTCCGGCCAGTGGCGCGACGACGCTCCGGCCTCTGTGACGGGCCGTTAGCCGATCCGCGTCAGCCGCGCCGCCGCCTCGGCGAGTCCCGGCACGGCCGCCAGCCCCAGCATCAGCCGCCGCCTGAGCGGTGCCTCGGCCATGTGGCGCAGCGTCTCGGCGATCGCCAGCGGCCGCCGCGCCCGCCGCGCGAAGGCGCGCTGATAGGCCTCGGCGCCGTCGCCGTTGAGGCAGGCGCGCGCCGCCGCCGCGCCGCTCGCCAACGCGACCGCGATCCCGTCGCCGGCGAGGCTGGCGATCACCGCCGCCTGGTCGCCGATCCGGTAGCGCCCGGGCTCGGTCGACAGCGCCCGCCAGCCATAAGGCACGCCCGCGACCGCCTCCCACTGATCCGGCGGCGCGCCGCCGATCCGCTCGGCCAGCAGCGGCGCCTCGGCCATCAGCTCGGCGAGCAGCGCGTCGGGGCCGCTCGCCATCCGTTCGCGCGCGACGGTGAGGCAGAGATTGGCCGCGCCATCCTCCTGGAGGAGCAGCCCGGCATAGCCGCCGTCGTAGAGGTGGAGCTCGATCGTCCCGGCCAACGCGTCGGCGAGCCTGGGCGACGCCGGCAGCGCCGCGCGCAGGCCCACGGAAACCGGCCGGTCTCCGATCTCGCGCGCAGTCCCGCGCAGCTCGTGCTTGCCGGTGGCGAGGAAGAGGGCGTCGGCCGCCATCTCCTCGCCGTCGTCGAGCCGGACGCAGCTGTCCTCGACCGCCCGCGCCGTGCGGCCGCGCAGGACGACGGCGCCGGCCTCCTCGGCCATGCGCAGCAGGGTCGCGTCGAGGCGCCTTCGCGAGAGCCCGGCCGCCGCCCGCGGCAGCGCCGTCTCCACGACCCGGCCCCGCGCCGCCAGCCTGAGCCGATGGATCGGCCGCGCGCCGAGCGTGGCGGGATCGAGGCCCAGCTTCTTCAGCGCCGCCAGCGCGTCCCAGCCCAAAAAGCCGCCGCAGACGAGGTCGCGCTCGCCCCGCGACCGATCGATCAGCACCGGCATCGCCCCGCCCCGCGCCAGCGCGATCGCGGCCGACGCCCCGGCCGGCCCGCCGCCGACGATCAACGCAGCCGTTCGACGCACAGCCGGAAGGGGAAACGCCGCACGATCCGCGCCTCGCTCACCCCCGCGCGGCCGAGGATCGCCCGCCAATCCTGCGGCCGGAAGGCGCGGCCGATCGAGGTCCGGCCGTCCTCGCGCACGATCGGGTGCGCGCCGATCAGCCGCGCCAGCAGCGGAAAGCCGTGATAGGGCAGGCTGAGCCGGTGGAGATCGCTGATCATCCAGCCGCGCCCGGCCTTCGCCTCCATGAAGCGGATGAAGGCGTCGAGCTCGTCGTCGGTCATGTGGTGGGCGACGAGGCTCGAGACGACGAAGTCGATCGGCCCGGCCACGTCCTTATAATCGCCCGTCCGGAACTCGATCGGCCAGTGGATCGGCGTCGCCGCCCGCGCCACCTGCGCGCTCTTCGGGTTGAGGTCGACGCCGATCAGGTCGACGGCGATGTTTCGCCGACGCGCCCAGCGCGCGATTCTCCGCAGCATGTCGCCATGGCCGAAGCCGACGTCGATCAGGCGGAAGGCCGGCATGTCTTTCGTGGCCCGGGCGAGGAAGCCGATTGTCGACCGCGCCGCGAAGGTCCAGGCGTTCACCCGCGCCAGATCGTGCAGCACTTCTTCGTAGGTCTCGGGGTCGAGGCCCGGATCGTCCATTTGCTCGTCGCGGCGGATGCGCGCGGCGAGCGAGGTCACGGGGCGCGCTCGAAATGGAAACCCTCGGCGGCAAGCCCCGGCCCGAACGCGATCGCGACGCCCTTGCGCACGTCGGGGCGGCTTGCCAGTTCGGCAAGCACAAACATGAGCGTCGCCGACGACATGTTGCCGTAGCGGGCGAGAATGTCGCGCGAGGCGAACAGCGAGCCTTGCGGCAGCTCCAGCCCCTTCTCGACCGCGTCGAGGATCGAGCGGCCGCCGGCATGGACCGCCCAGCTGTCGACCTCGTCCGGCCCCCAGCCGTTGTAGATCGTCGCGCGCACGCCATCGTCCTCGAGCGCGTGCTGGATCCGCCCCGGCACCTCGCCCGAAAGCGTCATTTCGAAGCCGGTGTCGCCGATGATCCACTGGATCAATTCGGCCGAATCCTCGAGCGGCGCCGAGAACAGGTGGCTCATCTCGAACCCGCTTGGCTCGGCGGTCACCAAGGCCGCGCCGGCGCCGTCGCTGAACTGGAGCATGGCGAGCAGCTGCTCGAGCTTTTGCGTCTCCTGGAGGTGCAGCGAGCAAAGCTCGACCGTCACCGCCAGCACCCGCGCCTCGGGCTCCGAGCGGACGATGTGATAAGCGGTGCGCAGCGCCGAGACCGCGGCGTAGCAGCCCATATAGCCGACGAGGGTCCGCTCGACGCCCGGCATACCGAGCTCGCGCGCGATGATCTGGTCCACCCCGGGCGCGACGAAGCCGGTGCAGCTCGCCACGACGAGGTGGGTGATTCCGTCGAGGTCGGCCTGCTCGCGGAGCTTCGCGATCGCCGCCAGCGCCAGCTTCGGCGCTTCGGCGGCGTAGCAGGCCATGCGCGCCGCGGTTCCCGGCGCGTCGCCATGATAGAAGCCGCCCGGCTCGTTGTGCGGCCGCCCGCCCGGCGGCGCCAGCACCGACCAGCGATGCTCGATCCCCGAACGATCGGCCATCCGCATGAAAAGCTTGCGCATGCGCGGGTCTTCGACCTGGCCTTGCGCCCAATCGACGAACAATTTGTGCACGTCATGTTCGGGAACGACGCCGGCGAGGGCGTTTATGTAAGCGCGCTTCGACTCCACAAGACTTCCTTTTCGGTCAAGCGGCCCCCTTCATTTCAACGGCTACGCCCGCTTGGGGGTCTGTGGCAACAAGCGACTTATCCGGCGGCGGGCGGGCAACGGTTCCAGCCCGGGCCGCGCACGACGCGCCCCGGCGTCGCCCCGGTCGGCTCGCCGTCGGCAAGCACCTGGCCGCCGTTGACGAAGACGTGGCGCATGCCGACCGCGTATCGGTGCGGCTCCGCGAAGGTGGCGCGGTCGGCGATCGTCGCGGGATCGAAGATGGCGACGTCGGCAAAATTGCCTGCTCGCAGCGACCCGCGCCCGGATATGCCGAGATGCGCCGCCGGCATCGAGGTCAACCGCCGCACCGCCTCCTGCAAAGTCACCAGCCGCTCGTCGCGGACATAGCGGCCGAGCAGCCGCGCGAAATTGCCGTAGGCGCGCGGATGGGGATGCTCGTTCAGGAACACGCCTTCGGTGGCGAGGCTGCCCGCGTCCGATCCGAAGCTCATCCACGGCAGCCGCACCTGGCGGCGGACATTGTCCTCGCTCATCAGGAAATAGATCGTGCCGACCCGGCTGCCGTCCTCCACGACCAGGTCCATCATCGTCTCCTCAGGCGCCGTGCCGCGCAGCCGCGCGACCTCGGCGAGCGTCTTGCCGGCATAGATACGCAGCGCCGGGTTGCGGAAATCGGTGAACATCATCCCTTCCGCGCCGGCGCCGTGATAGAGATTCTCCCAGCCCTGCCCGGGCCGCCGCATCTCGTCGGCGACGCGGGCGCGGATCGCGGGATCGCGCAGGCGCTCGATCCACGCCTCGCGGCCGCCGGCCTGGACCCAGAGCGGCATCGACGCGTCGAGCCCGGTCGCGCCCGCGATATAGGTGTACATGTCGGCGGTGATCCTGAGACCCCCCGCCCGCGCCGCCTCGATCCGCGCGATCACCTCGGCATATCGCCCCCAATTGTCGCGGCCGCCGAGCTTCAAATGGTAGATTTCGGCGGGCGCGCCCGAGCGCCGCGCGATCTCGATCAGCTCGTCGACCGATTGCAGGATGCGGTCGCCTTCGGAGCGCATATGGCTGATGTACATGCCGCCGCAGCGGCCGGCCTCGGTGACCAAAGCGACCAGCTCGTCGGTCTCGGCGAAGCTCGCGGGCGCGTAGATGAGCGAGCTGCCGACGGCCATCGCGCCTTCGTTCATCGCCTGCCGGACGAGGGCCCGCATCCGCGCGAGCTGCGCGGGATCGGGGTCGACGTCGTCCTCGCCGAGCTCGTGGATGCGGACCGTCGCCGCGCCGACGAAGCTTGCGACGTTGGGGGCGATGCCGCGCCGCTCGAGATGCTCGAGATATTCGCCCAGGCTGGTCCAGGCGATCGGATAGCGGATGTCGCTCTGGCGCGCGACCGCGCGGCGCCGCATCTCGTCGTTCAAGGGCCCCATCGACCAGCCCTCGCCCATCACTTCGAGCGTCACGCCCTGGCGGATATCGCTCTGGCTGCGGCCGTCCTGGATCAGGCTCTCGGTCGCCCAGCTCAGCATGTTGATGAAGCCGGGCGCGACCGCGAGCCCGCGCGCGTCGATCTCCCTGTCTCCACGCGCTTCGATGCGCGGCGCCACCGCGGCGATCCGGTCACCTTCGATCGCGACGTCGCCGGTATAGGGGGCGCCGCCGCTCCCGTCGTAGATCGTGCCGCCGCGGATCACGACGTCGTAAATCGGGGCCGGCGTGGCGCCGCCGGTCAGCAGCGCCGCGAGCAGGATCGCGAGGACGCGCGTCATCGGCCGCCGAGCGCCAGCGCGAGATCGTGGATATGCTCGATCCCGCCATAGAAGCTTGCCGTCGGGATGCGCTCGTTGAGGCCGTGCGCGAACATCTCGTCGGGCTTGATGAAGATGCCCGAGCTCGCCCAGGTCGGGATGCCGGCGCTGCGGTAGATGAGGCCGTCGGTGCCGCCCGATTCCAGATAGGGCGTCAGCGGCACGCCGGGATAGCGGGCGTGGATCGAGCGGGCGATCGCGTCCATCACGTCGGCGCGCGGCTCGGAGACCGGGCTCAGCTGCGGATCGCCCATCGTCTCGATCCGGACCGCTGGATTGCCGATCGCGGCGGCCAGGTCCGCGCGGACGGCCTCGGGCTGGATGCCGGGGAAAATGCGGCAATTGACCACCGCCGACGCCCGTTGCGGCAGCGCGTTCTGGGCGTGGCCGGCGTCGAGCATGGTGGCGACACAGGTCGTGCGCGTCGTGCCGACATATTCGGGTGAGCGGCGCAGCGCCTCGGCCGCCTCGGCATCGTCGGAATTGGCGGCGAAGCGGGTCAGCATCTGCCCTGCCGCGCCCGGCACGATCCGGCCGAGCGTGCCCAGATAGGAGCGGGTCAGCGCATTGGCCATGACCGGGAATCGATATTGCTCGACCCTGAGCAGCGCCCGCGAGAGGTCGTAGATCGCATTGTCGTCGCGCGGCCGGCTCGAATGGCCGCCGGCGTTGGTGACGGTCAGCCGAAAGCTCGCGAACGTCTTCTCGGCGCCCTGGACGAGGTAGACCAGCGGCCGGCCGTCGGGCGCGAGCCCGCCGCCGCCGGCGTCGGTGTTGATCGCATATTCGGCGCCGCGCACCCAATCGTGCGCGGCGACGATCCGGGTCGTGCCGAAGGTCGTCTCCTCGTCGCCGATGAAGGCGAAGACGAGCGTCCGCCGCGGCCGCACGCGGTTCGCGCGCATCCTCAGGATCGTCGAGACCATCGAGGTGATGCCGGTCTTGTTGTCGTGCACCCCGCGCCCGAACAGATAGCCATTCTCCTCGACCAAAGTGAACGGGCTCCGCTCCCAATCCTCGGGCCGCGCGTCGACCACGTCCATGTGACCGGAAAAAAGCAGCGGCCGGGCGCCCGAATCGGTGCCGGCCACGCGGACCAGCATGGCGACCGTCTCCTCGTGCGGCAGGATGACGATATCCTGCGCGGGCACCCCGCCGGCGCGCAGCGTCTCGGCGATATAGTTCGCCATGGCCGGGACCTGGCCCTGCCCGGCGGCGGTGCGGAACGATATCAGCCTTTCGAGGATCGCCCGCGCCTGGCGCTGGTGCGGCGCGTCCTGCGCGGCGGCCGGCGTGGCGAGGAGAAGCAGGGCGAGAATGTAGAGCGCGCGCTTGAGCATGTGATTCCCCTTTTTGGAGCGCGCGGAACATGCGGCGCGCCGCCCCGCCGCTCAAGCGGATTCATGCATGGAGGAAAATGGCGGGCGTCTGCGCGCCGCCCGCCACTCCCTAGGTCAGCCTTGCCGGCCTCGTCAGTCGCTGCCGCCGCGACGCATCTGTTCGGCCGCTTCGCGCATCTCGCGGGCGCCGTCGCGCATGCCCTGCGCGCCCTCCTGCATCTCGCCGGCGGCCTCGATCAATTGCTCGTGGGTCACGGTCTCACCGCGGGCGCGGGCGCGGGCGATCTGGCGCTCGCGATAGGCGGGATCGGAGCGCAGGTGCCGGGCGGCCTCCTCCATCTCCCGGGCGCCGCGCTCCATGCTCTCGGCGCCGCGCGCCATGCCGTCTGCGCCGTGCGCCATCGAGACGTGCCTGGCGCGCTCGGCTTCGCGCATGGCGAGCGCGATCTGCGGCCGTGCGGCCGCGATGGCGCGCGCGGCTTCGGCCTGGCCGCGTACCGCACGAACCCGCGCCTCGGCGACCGCGCGCCGTACCTCGCGGTGAACGCGCGCCCGGTCCGCGCGGCGCAGGTGCGGCCGCGCTTCGCGCAGCGCCTCCTCGACCTCGCGGTCGATCTCTTCGGGGTCGATCGCGCTCATCGCCGAGGCGACGATCTCGGGGATTTGCGGCAGCACCGCGGCCAGCGCCTCGT
>DASQFO010000088.1:0-5222 GCA_035633095.1 Allosphingosinicella sp.
CGGCGAGGCCGTCGAGAAACCCTGAGTTGACCAATATGCCCTCGCCGCTCTCGGCCTCGCCTTCGACCGGCTCGTCGGCCGCGTCCGCCGACGCCGCGACCACGCGTATGATCGGGAGGCTGTATTTGGCGGCGAATTCGAAGTCGCGCTGGTCGTGCCCGGGCACGCCGAAGATCGCACCCGTGCCGTAATCCATCAGCACGAAATTGGCGATGTAGACCGGGAGGCGCCGGTCGGGGTCGAGCGGGTGGATCGCCTGAAGACCGGTCTCGAACCCCATCTTCTCCGCCGTCTCCATCTCGGCCGCTGTAGTGCCGCCGCGCTTGCACTCGGCGATGAACGCGGCCGCCGCCTCGTCCTCCTCCGCCAAAGCCTGAGCGACCGGATGATCGGGCGAGACCGCGACGAAGCTCGATCCGAAGATGGTGTCGGGCCGGGTCGTGAACACCTCGACGCCGTCATGGCCCGCCACCGCCTGCGCGAGGTCGAACCGGAACTTCATGCCCCGGCTCCTGCCGATCCAATTTTCCTGCATCAGCCGGACCTTGTCGGGCCATTGGTCGAGCGCGGCGAGGCCGTCGAGCAGCGCCTCGGCGAAATCGGTGATCTTCAGGAACCACTGGTTGAGCTTGCGCCGCTCGATCGGCGCGTCGGAGCGCCAGCCGCGGCCGTCGATCACCTGCTCGTTGGCGAGCACGGTCATGTCGACCGGATCCCAGTTCACTTCGCTCTGCTTGCGGTAGACCAGCCCGGCCTCGTGGAGATCGAGGAACAGCGCCTGCTCGTGGCCGTAATAATCGGGGTCGCAGGTCGCGAGCTCGCGGCTCCAGTCGAGGGCGAAGCCGAGCCGCTTGAGCTGGGCCTTCATCGCCGCGATATTGGCCCTGGTCCATTCCCCGGGATGGACGCCCCGCTCCATCGCCGCATTTTCGGCCGGCATGCCGAACGCGTCCCAGCCCATAGGGTGAAGCACTTCATCGCCCTTCATCCGCCGGTAGCGGGCGAGCACGTCCCCCATCGTGTAGTTGCGGACGTGGCCCATGTGGATGTGCCCGGAAGGATAAGGGAACATCTCCAGCACGTAGGATTTGGGGCGCGCGCTCTCGTCGGAGGCGGCGAACGTGCCGTTCTCGTCCCAGACTTTCTGCCAGTGGGCATCGGCCGTGAGCGGATTGAAGCGCGATGCCATCGCGAGGGGACTTTCTCGATAGGGGATTAGCTCGCGATGGCGGCGCGCCGCAGGTCCCTGGCGCGGGTCAGGATGATGTCCTCGAGCCGCTGCACGGTCGCCGCGGTCACGGGGGCGTCGAGCCACTGGCCGCTCTGCAGCGTCTGCCGCGCCGCGGTGACGCGCAGCGCGTCGGCGCGCAGGTCGCGGTCGAGGATGGTGACGGTCACCTTTGCCCGCTCGGACGGATTTTGCGGGTTGGAATACCATTCGGTGACGATCACGCCGCCGTTGGAATCGGAGGTCGAGAGCGGCGCGAAGGCCAGGGTGTCGAGCGCGGCGCGCCACAGATAGGCGTTGACGCCGATCGTGGTCACCTGGCTGGCGGCGACGTCGGCGCGGCGGGGATCTCCCCCCGTATCGCCCGCGGACTCCCCCCACATGACACGGTTGAACGACTGGCAGCCGGTCAGGGAAGCGGCGGCGGCCACGGCCAGGCCAATTGAGAATAAGCGAGCCATATTTGATCCTTGGATACGAAGCGGTCGGGGGCCGTTATAGATATCGCCGCCCCTGCGGCAAGCGCTCTTTGGGCGAGAGTCCAAGCCGCTCTGCGTTCGCGCTACCGGCATGGGTGCTTCATCCGCCGGAAAGGCGGATTGTGTGAATGATGCAACATGAGGGGATGATTCGCCGGCTCGGGCCGTGCCCATCGCTAGGAATGGCCGGCGAGACGTACTAAGTCCCCGATAGAGAAAGGGAGGCCGAGTCTCTTGAGGAAGCTTCGCGCCATCGGGACGGCAGGGAGCGCATCGCTGGTCGCGATCGCGCTTTTGCTCGCGCCTGCCTTGGCCGCGCCCTCGCAAAGAGGCAAGTCGTCGCGGCCCGCGACCTCGCTCGGCAACCATCCGGTCGGCTCGTTCACGCCAGCCGTCTCCGATCCGCGGCTCGCCGCCGCCCTCGCCCGCCGTGGCTCCACGCTCGGCAGCGATTTCCGCTTCACCCCTGCCTCGGCCCTCTCCGAGCGCAGCCGCGCGGTCCGCGTCGCGATCAGGGCCCGCGCCGACACGCCGGCCCAGGCGGTGCGCGACGGCTCCGTCCAGGCGCCGTCGCTCGCGATCACGCCGATGGCCTACAATCTCGGCGTTTCGGTCGGCTGGCGGCGCTTCGCTTTGTCGGGCGACGTCGCCCAGGCCGATGGCGGACTTATCGGCGGCGTGCGCGAATCGGCGCAGGTCGGGATGAGCTACCGCGCTACCCGCCGCCTCACCGGCCGGGTCGCGGTCGCGGCCGAGCGCGCCGAAGGCGGCCAGCGTATCATCACCGACGACCAGGCCTATTCGCTCGACGTCGGCGGCGCCTATTCGATCGCCCGCAACGTCGATGTCACCGCCGGCGCCCGCTACCGCATCGCACGCGACCGCCTCGAGCCGCTCTCGCGCGACGAGCGCCGCGACAGCCAGGCGGTCTACGTCGGAACCGCGTTCCGCTTTTAGCTCCAGGCGTCGATCCCAGCCCATCCGTAAGCCCCGCGCAGGTCCTTCGCGCGCTCTGCGTTCATGCCGCCGAGCGCGATCACCGGCAATTTCGTCTGCGCGGCCAGCTCGGCGAAGCGTTCGGGGCCCAGAGCCTCTCTTTCGGGATGCGACCGGGTTTCGAACACCGGCGACAGGAAGATCAGGCGCGCGCCCGCCGCTTCGGCGGCGCGGATCTCGGCAAGGTTGTGGGCCGGGGCGGTCCTCAGCCCTTCCCCGGGGCCGCGGCCGTGACTGCCGTCGGCGCCCCAGGCTTTGGCCTCCCCGGCGGGGCCCGCGAGCAGCACGAGCAGGCCGTTGCGCGCGGCCTCGGCCCTCACCCGCTCGAAGAGGGCGCGTCGCTCGGTTTCAGCCAGGCCGTAGTGGCGAAAGACGATGCCGGCGCCCGCGGGCAGCCGCGCGACCGCGTCGAGCAGGCGCCCGCTTTGCCGCTCGTCGGTCATCAGCCACTCTCGCGGCAAAGGCTGGCTTGCGGGCATCGCGCTTCCTATAGCAGCGCCCATGGCGGATTCATCACTGGCCGAAGTGCGGGCGCGGATCGCAAAGGCGGCCGGCCTGGCCGGACGCCGAGCGGACGACGTGACCCTGATCGCGGTCTCCAAGACCCAGGCGCCGGCAGCGATCGAGGCGCTGATCGATGAGGGCCAGCGCGATTTCGGCGAGAACCGGGTCCAGGAGGCGCAGGCCAAGTGGCCCGCGCTCCTCGAACGCCATCCGGACGTCCGCCTGCACCTGATCGGCAGCCTCCAGTCGAACAAGGCCGAGGAGGCCGTGGCCTTGTTCGATGCGATCCATTCGGTCGATCGCCGCTCGGTCGTCGCCGCGCTCGACAAGGCGATGGCGAAGAGCGGCCGCCGCCCCGACTGCTTCGTCCAGGTCAATATCGGCGACGAGCCGCAGAAGGGCGGCTGCCCGGTGGCCGAACTCGCCGACTTGCTCGAACGCGCGCGCCCGCTGCCCGTGATCGGCCTTATGGCCTTGCCCCCGGAAGGCGTCGAGGCCGCGCCCTATTTCGCTTTGCTTGCGAAGCTTGCGCGCCGTCATGGCGTCGCCGGTTTGAGCATGGGCATGTCGGCCGATTACGAGAGCGCGGTGATGTGCGGGGCGACCCACGTCCGCGTCGGCACCGCCTTGTTCGGACCGCGCGGATGAGGTTCGACGCGCTCATTTTCGATTTCGACGGGGTGCTGCTCGAAAGCGAGTGGGCCGGCAACAGGCAGATCGCCGATTATCTGACCCAAATCGGCCATCCGACCAGCGTCGAGGAGTCGATGAACAATTTCATGGGGCTGGCCGGCCTCGACTTTATCGGCGCGATCGAGCGCTGGATCGGCCGGCCGTTGCCCGAGGAGTTTCACGCCGCCCGGGCCGAGGAGGACGCGCGCGCGATCGCCGAGGGGATCGAGGAGGTCGCCGGGGCGGCCGCCTTCATCCGCGGCCTTCCCGCCGATTTGCCCAAGGCGGTCGCCTCGTCGAGCGCGACCGAATGGGTCAGGGGCCATCTCGCCAATCTCGGGCTCGAGCGCGCCTTCGGCGCCATGGTCTTCTCAGGGAGGGAGCATGTCGCCCGCGGCAAGCCGGCGCCCGACCTCTATCTCCACGCCGCCGCCGCCCTGGGCGTTCCGATCGCCCGCATTGCGATCATCGAGGACAGTCCGGTCGGGGTCGAAGGCGCGGTGGCGAGCGGCGCCGAGGTGATCGGCCTTGTCGCCGGCCGCCACTGCATGCCCGGCCACGCGCGCCGCCTGCGCGCGCTCGGCGTCCACCATATCGCCCGGGATTTCGACGAAGTCGCCGCGATCCTCGGCTAAGGGTCCGCACTCGGCACCGGAGGCGGTCGTGACGGGCTGGCATTTGTTGTCCGGCAAGGAGCGAGGAGGGAGCGATGCTTGATGCATCGTGACCGACGCGGCGACGCTGTCCGGGCGGCAAAGGACAGCCCGCCGCTTCGCGGTCGGCCGGAGAAGGCGGCCGGGGCCGTCGAGCACCTTGGCCGGGCATCCTGGCCCGCCCGGCGGCACTCTCCTACCCAGCCACCTTCTCCGGCCGATCACGACCACCTCCGGTGCCGAGTGCGGACCCTAAAGCTGGTGCCCGCTGCGGTCGCGCTTGGCGTCGAGATAGGCACGGTTGTGCACGCTCGCGCCAACTTTCAGCGGCACTTGCTCGACCACTTTGATCCCTTCCGCCTCCAGCGCCGCCACCTTCTTGGGGTTGTTGGTGAGCAAACGGACCTCGTTGCGCGACACTTTCGCCAACATCCGCGCCGCGACCGAGAAATCGCGCTCGTCGTCGGCGAAGCCCAGGCGAAGGTTCGCGTCGACGGTGTCGAACCCCTGATCCTGGAGCGCATAGGCCCTGAGCTTGTTGACCAGGCCGATGCCCCGCCCCTCCTGCCTGAGGTAGAGCAGGATCCCCCAGCCCGACGCCCCGATCGCGGCCAGCGCGTCCTCGAGCTGGGGTCCGCAATCGCATTTGAGCGACCCCAAAGCGTCCCCGGTCAGGCACTCCGAATGGAC
>DASQFO010000089.1:0-2600 GCA_035633095.1 Allosphingosinicella sp.
CGGCGCCCGATCGCGGATATGGACGCCTATCGCACCTCGCTGCGGTCGCGGCTCAATCCGACCACCTCGGTGCTCACCCTCGCCTACGAAGCGGCGCGCGCCAATCCCCGGCGGGTCCTGTTCGCCGAGGGCGAGGAGGACGTGGTGCTGCGCGCGGCGATCGCCTTCCGCGACGGCGGCTACGGCATTCCGCTGCTGGTCGGTCGCGACGACGTGCGCGAGCGGCTGCGCGCGCTCGGCGTCGACGACCCCGACTCGTTCGAGGTCTTTAACAGCCGCAATTATGCGCGCGTGCCCGAGCTCGCCGATTTCCTCTACGACCGGCTGCAGCGGCGCGGCTACCTCCACCGCGAGCTCGAGCGGATCGTCAACCAGGACCGCAACATCTTCGCTTCGCTGCTGCTCGCCTCGGGCGAGGCCGACGTCATGATCACCGGCATCACCCGGCCCTACGCGCAGAGCTTCCGCGAGATCCGCCGGGTGCTCGATCCGCAGGACGGCGTCACCCCGTTCGGCATCCACGTCATGGTCGGCCAGACCCATACCGTCTTCATCGCCGACACCACGGTCACCGAGCGCCCGAGCGCCGAGCAGCTGGCAGAGATTGCGATCCAGACCGCCCATGTCGCGCGCCGGATGGGCCACGAACCGCGCGTCGCCTTCCTTTCCTATTCGAACTTCGGCAATCCCGAAGGGAGCTTCCTCGATCGCATTCGCGACGCCGTGAGGCTCCTCGACACGAAGGACGATGTCGATTTCGAATATGAAGGCGAGATGTCGCCCGATGTCGCGCTCAATCCGGCGATGCAGAAGGTCTATCCCTTCATGCGGCTCACCGGGCCCGCCAACGTCCTCGTCATGCCCGGCCTGCAGACCGCGAACATCTCGGCCAAATTACTGCGCGAGCTGGGCGGCGACGCGGTGATTGGGCCGATGCTGGTCGGCATGAAGCAGCAGGTCCAGATCGCGCCGATGAGCGCCAGCGCATCGGACCTCGTCACCCTGGCGGTGCTCGCCGCCGGACGGATCGTGCGTTAGTGTCCTGATGCGGCACCAGCCCACTCCCCCACCCAGCCTCCCGACAGCGTAAACTATGGGAATGAACCGCCAGGTTGGCTCCCCCGGAGCCGACCAAAGAGGCGGTTCATGGGTGGGGGAGTGGGCTGGTGCCGGTTCCGCGCGAGCGGAACAACCCAGCAAACGGCGCTAGTTCGGATTGGGATTGTCGGCGGTCGGGGCGCCGCGGCCGGCCTGGCCGACCGCGCCGATATTGCCGAACAGCTCCTCGAACAGGCTGCGATCGCTGCCCAGGGTGGGCGTCTTGTCGTTGCTCGGGTCGATCCGGGCGACCAGCTCAAGCCCGCTGCGCTGCACCGATTCGACGTTGCCGGCCGCGTCGAAGCGGATGTGGAGGACGACCTGGTCGCTCGGCCGCGGCATGTTGAAGGCGAGCTGCCTGGTGTTGCGCGAGACATAATACCAGTCGCGCTGGTCGAACTGGCCGACGAAGGTGGGGCGGCCGAGCGTGCCGGTGACCGAGTCCCGATTGTCGACGCCGGGCTGGATCGCCGCGACCAGCGGATCGTCGACCAGATAGCCCTGATGCTCGCGGATCGGGGTGCAGCCGGCGGCCAGCGCCGCGCCAAGAGCGGCCGCGAGAAGGACGCGGGGTCCGTGCCGAAATGTCATTCGATGCAAACTCCTGAGCGCCGGGCGCGCGCCGGAAGAGCGGACCGCCAAGCTTGACTAGGCATTCCAATATGAACATCGGCTAACCGGCGCAAGCCGCATGGCAATTTCGAGGACCGCCTTGTCCCTGCTGCAAAGGATTTTCGGCGAGACGAAAGAGCGGACGGCGCTGGCGCCGCTCTACCGCGCCGTCGTCGCGCGCGGCCGCGATCCGGCCTGGTACCGGGAAGGAGAGGTCCCCGACACGCTGGACGGCCGCTTCGACATGGTCGCGGCGATCCTGGCGCTGGTGCTGATTCGGCTCGAGGCCGAGCCCGAGGCGGGGCAGGGGCCCTCGGTGCTGCTCACCGAGCTGTTCATCGACGACATGACCGGCACATTGCGCCAGATCGGGATCGGCGATTATGTCGTCGGCAAGCATGTGGCCAAGATGATGAGCGCGCTCGGCGGCCGGCTCGGCGCCTTTCGCGAAGCGCGGGCCCAGGGCGCATTCGCCGGCGCGGTCCGGCGCAATATCTTCCACGAATCGCCGCCCTCGGAAGGTGCGGTCGATCGGGTCGCCGCGCAGCTCGAGGCATTCGCCGGCGCGCTCGACGCGGCGCGCCTGGAAGCGCTGCTCGGCGGCGCGTTGCCATGACCGCGCCCGAATTCAGCCGAATCATCGGCGTGGATACGCTCGGCGAGGAGCCGCGGCGGCTGAGCGTCGAGGCGGCCGAAGGGGAACGCGCCGGCCTGGCACGGCGGTTCGGCCTGATCGGCATCGCGCGGCTCGCCGCCGATGTCGCGCTCAGCCGCGAGGGCGCCGAAGTTGCCATGCACGGCACCCTCGCCGCGTCGGTCACCCAGGCCTGCGCGGTCACGGGAGCGCCGGTCGAGGCCGAGATCGAAGCGCCGTTCGACATCCGGTTCCG
>DASQFO010000090.1:0-2048 GCA_035633095.1 Allosphingosinicella sp.
CAAAGCGGCGACCTCGACGATCTGGCCGAACTCGGTGCCGTTGATCGAAAGGGTCATGCCGCGATCCTCCGCGCCTTCATCATCTCGAGCTCGGCATCGACCCGCTCGGCGACGCGCAGCTCGGCGATCTCTTCCTCGAGCGTCCTCGGCGCGGCGAGCAGCAACGCGTCGGCCTGGCCTTCCGCATAATCTGCCTCGCGCTCGAGCAGGTCGAAGTTGGAGAAGGCCTCATGCGTGCGGCTGCCGTCGTAGAGCTCGCGCAGGCGCACCCGGTTCTGGGCGCTCTCGAAGCGGGTCGCGATCGCATTCTGGCGCACGCGCGCTTCGCGGAGCTTCGCCTGGAGCTTGGCGATGTCGCCCTCGAAGGCGCGCAGGCCCTCGGCGATGCCCTGGATCTCTTCCCTCAGCTCTTCGGCCTGGCCGGTCAGCTTTTCCTTCTCGACCAAAGCGAGGCGGGCGAGATCGTCGCGGCCCTTGGAGAGCGCCAGCTCGGCGCGCTCGGTCCAGCTCGCCTGCATGTCGGAAAGCTGCGCGACCTGGCGGCTCTTCTCCTTCTGGTCCGCGATGCCGCGCGCCGCCGAGGCGCGCACCTCGACCAGCGTCTCTTCCATTTCCAGGATGATGACGCGGATCGTCTTGGCGGGGTCGTCGGACCGGTTGACCAGGTCGATGACGTTGGCGGCGATGATGTCGCGGGTTCTCGAGAAGATGCTCATGTGCGGTTCCGATGGGCCAGTGGGGGGTTAAGGCGGCGGCCGGAGAGCGGGCCAAGGGGGGAAGGCTGCTCTACCGGCCGCGCGCCGCGGGTCAGGCGTTGGCCTGAGCCGAAGACTGGACCTGGGCGGTCGTCGTCTGGGCGATGTCCGACACATGGACCGGACCGACCGCCGCGACGACGAACAGGGTGGAGATGAACAGGGCGCCGACGGCGGCGGTGACTGTGTGCGGGAGGCTGTTGAGGTTGATCATGTTCGTGCTCCTTGAACCTTCGTGAAACTGATGCCCACAAGGTTAGCAGGAGCCGTGCCAACTCGATTTTTCAGCGGAAATCCGCCATTTTTGGATGGCGAGCGGCCAAAGCGGCAAGGAAGCCGCCGCCGCTAGTTGGGAATTTCCCCCAATTGTTGGTGCGGGCCGGGGATGAAGTCGGCCTTGCGCCGCCTGAGCCCGCTATCCTTGCGGGTGAGCTCGAGCAAGCGCGCGCCGGCCATGAACACCGCCGCGGTGCAGGCCGCGCACATCAGCCAGCCGCCGATGCCGGGATAGACGTCCATGTAGCGCATGCCGCGATCGGCCGCGCCGAGGCCGAGCGCGTAGATCACGGCCATCGCCTCCCAGCGGTTCTTGATGACGAACAGCCGGGCGATGAGCTTGATCATTTTCATGCCCTTTGAGAGAGCAAGATGCGGGCCAATGGCGGATTTGCGCCGATGTCGAGGGTTAACGGGTAAGGATTTGTAAACCATGCCGACAATGGTCGAATCCGCCGCCAGTTCGAAAGCGACTGTCGCGGGGCTCCAGTCGATGTCGCTCTCGCGCCGGGGACCGCGAGAGCGCCTCCTTCATTCGGAGCGACCCGAGATTTCGGAGGAATTGAAGCCGTCGCTGGCGACGATGCGATAGAGAATCCGCCGCCGCGACCCACCGAGCCGGGCAAGCGTCTGCGGCGGCACGGCCAGCTGCGCCTCGGAGAGTCCTACGGCATAGGTTTCCCAGGTGCTGCCGCCGTCGCCGCTGAGCAGCACGGTGTAGGTCAAGGCGCATTCTGGGGGTGGCTAGCCGTCCACCGGAGAAGCCGTCCCCCCTGCGGCGCCTGCGGCGCAACGGCGGCCAACCGCGCGGACGGGCGGCTGGCCGAGAGACGCGGCCGGCCCGACCCACCCGTCTTTGTCGCGATCACTCGGCCGGCATATTCTATGCGCACGGTCCGTGCCGCGGGGCTGATCGGCACCGCCGCGTTGATCAGGCCGGCGGGATGGGCGGCGTCGCCGGCCGAAGGAACATCCTCGAAGCGAAAGACAGCGACCGGAGTCCGGCTGATCTCGACG
>DASQFO010000091.1:0-3356 GCA_035633095.1 Allosphingosinicella sp.
GGCCCGAGCTCGGCCGCGCCGTCGCCTCGATGGACATGCTGTTCAACCCGTCGGTGACCGAGACTTTCGGCAACGTCACCCTGGAGGCGATGGCCGCCGGCCTAGCGGTGGTCGCGGCGCGCGCGACCGGCAGCGAGAGCCTGGTCACCGACGGCGTCACCGGCCGCCTCGTCCGGCCCGGCGCCTGCGACCGCTTCTGCGACGCGCTCGCGGCCTATTGCGACGACCCGGAACGCCGCGGCGCGGCCGGCCAGGCCGGTTTCGCGGCGAGCCAGCGTTACGGCTGGGACGAGGTCAATCAGGAGCTCGCCGACGCCTATATCCGGATCATTCGGCAGCACGGCGGAGGCGGGCGTCAGCCGCGGCAGAGCCCAGGGCCCTGAACGGCGCCGCCAACCGCCCGAGCCCGCGCCTCAGCACGCGCACCAAGGCCTTGAACGCGAAGCCCGGACGGTAGGCGGCGTTCGCCGCCGGCGGCGGCAGCCGGGCGATGGCGAGGATCAGCCGGTCGGCAAGGCGCGACGGGCGCGGATAGAGCCTCGGCAGCGCGCGCAGCGTCCGATAATCGCCGATCCGGGCCGAATTGCGGATGCACAATTGGAATTGCCCGTCGATGAAGCGATCGACGGCCCGGCGCTGCCGGGGGCAGCGGATTTGCGGATAGGTTTCGGCCAGCAGCGCGACGCAGGGCGCGATATCGCCCGCCTGCCGCAGCTCGCGGCCGAGGCAGAAGCTGCGCACCGTATCGCCGATCCCGCCGGTCCCCAGCCGGTAGATCGCGGTGACCCGGCTGGAGACCGCGATCGGCCGCGCGAGCGCGATGCGCGCCCAATATTCGACGTCCTGGCCCATCAGCGCGCCGCCAAAGCCTCCGAGCGCCGCATAGCTGCTCTTCGGGATGGCCGCGGAGCTCGCGCTGAACAGCGCGGCGCCGAGCTCGGCCCGCTCGAAATAATCGACCGCCTCGATCCGTCCGCTCTCGGGCCCCGGCAGGCGGTAGCCGCCCTCGCGGTCGGTGCGCAGGCAGGAAGAACCGATCAATCCTGCGCCGGGAAAGCGGGCGCGGACGCGGTCGAGTTCGTCGAGATGCCCGGGCAGCCAGAGATCGTCGGCGTCGAGGAACGCGATCCATTGGTGGCGCGCCGCCTCGATGCCGGCGTTGCGCGCGGCGCCCGGCCCGGCATTGGGCTGGGCAATCCTTCTGATTCGGAGATCATCGAACCGGTCCAGCGCCGCCATGCCGCCATCGGTCGAGCCGTCGTCGACGATGACCAGCTCGAAGTCCCGCCAGGTCTGCGCCAGCACGCTGGCCACGGTGGATTCCACCAGGTGCCGCTTGTTCCACAGCGGTATGACGATGCTGAACATCCGCCATGGTTAGCACGCAGGGCCCGAAACGAAAGAGGCTGCCGCCAAGCGACCGCCCGGTCGTCCGGACTATGCCCGGGGAGCTCAGCTCTCGGCTTTTTCCGTCTCGGCCGGAGCGGCGGGAGCGGCGGCCGCGGGCTTGTCGTGGCGGGTGTCGCGGCGTTCGGCGATGCGGGCCGACTTGCCGGTGCGGCCGCGCAGATAATAGAGCTTGGCGCGGCGAACCGCGCCGCGGCGGACGACCTCGATCGACTCGACGTTGGGCGAATAGAGCGGGAAGACGCGCTCGACCCCCTCGCCGAAGCTGATCTTTCGGACTGTGAAGCTGGAGCCGAGCCCGCGATTGGCGCGGGCGATGCAGACGCCCTCGAAATTCTGGATGCGGGTGCGCTCGCCCTCGACGACCTTGACGCCGACGCGCAAAGTGTCGCCCGGGCGGAATTCGGGGATGGTCTTGTTCGACCCGAAATGCTCGATCGCCTCGGCCTCGAGCTGCTGGATGAGGTTCATCTCATTCGTCCTTGTTCTTCTCGCGCGGCGCGCCAGAGGGCGGTGGCCTTCGCGCGTCCCGGTGACGCTCGATCAGGTCCGGCCGCCTTAGCCGTGTCTCTTCCGCCGCCTTGGCCTCGCGCCAGGCGGCGATCTTCGCATGATCCCCCGATCGCAGCACTTCGGGGATCCTGCGCCCTTCCCACTCTTGAGGCCGGGTATAATGAGGGTATTCGAGAAGGCCGCTCTCAAAGCTTTCCTCCTCACCGCTCGAAGGGGCGCCCATTACCCCGGGAAGCAGCCGAACGCAAGCGTCGAGGAGGGCGAAAGCGGCCGTCTCGCCGCCCGACAGCACAAAATCGCCGACCGAGATGGGGACGACCGGCCGCGCCTCGAACAGGCGCTCGTCGATCCCCTCGAACCGCCCGCACAGGATCGAGACGCCGGGGCCCGCCGCGAGGCTGCGGACCAGGGCCTGGGTGAGCGGGCGCCCGCGCGGGCTCATGACCAGCTTGGGCCGGTCGTCCGCCACGCTGTCGAGCGCCGCGGCGAGCACGTCGGCGCGCATCACCATCCCCGCCCCGCCCCCTGCCGGGGTGTCGTCGACCGAACGGTGCCTGTCGGTCGCGAAATCGCGGATCTGGAGGGTGTCGAGCGACCAGATACCGTCCTGAAGCGCGCGCCCGGCGAGGCTCAAGCCCAGTGGGCCGGGGAACATCTCCGGATAGAGCGTGAGAATGGTGGCAGGCCAGCTCATGACTTCGTCCAGTTTTCGAGCCGCAGACCCGGCACGTCGGTAAAGTCCCGCTCGTTGTTGGTGACCAGGACCAGATCGTGGGCCAGGGCCTGGGCGGCGATCAGCCGGTCAAACGTGCCGCGTTTAAACGGGACTCGAAGATATGCCCGCGCGGCCGGCTCGTCGAATGGCAGCAGCTTCACCGCGTCGAACAGGACTTCAATCGCCTGGAGCGCCACCACTTCATCGTGCGGCAGGCCCCGCAGTATCTCGGCCAACGTCACCGTCGATGCCGCCGCCGCACCGTGCGCGCAGGTCGCGAGACGGGCGGCCGCGGGCCCTTCGGCGTCCCGAAGGATGTAGATGCAGATGTTGGTGTCGAGGAGAAAGGCCGGCTCAGTCACGCTTGAGCAGCTTTCCTTCCCAGTCGAGCTCCCGAGGCTCCATGATCCGCTGTTCCGGCGTCAATGGCTTCAGCCATGGCGCCTTGCCCGCGAACCCGCTGATGTCGATCGTCTTCTTCACCGGCTCCAGCACATATTTGCCGCGCTCCTCGCGGACGCGCATTTCCGTGCCGGCCTCGATGCCGAGCGCCTTGGGCAGCCGCACCGCGATCGAATTACCCGATTTGAATGTCCTGGTGGTCTTCATTTACGGCGCTCCGTATATACATGATGTATATACATGGCCATCGCCCGTGTTTCAACTACCGGCCGCGAACGAACTTCCACACGGCCTTCCAAAACCGCGCTTCGAGCAGCAT
>DASQFO010000092.1:0-3750 GCA_035633095.1 Allosphingosinicella sp.
CGCGCAGAGCGGCTTCGGTGTCGGCCCCGAAGGCGCCGTCGGCCTGGATTCCGAGCAGCCTTTGCAGCTCGCGCACGTCATCGCCGCGGGCGCCGCGGCGCAGCGTCGGCCGCTCGGCATCGTCGCGGGCGGGGATGGGCGGCGGCGGGCTCTTGCCCAGCAGCAAGGCGGTGACCTCGTTGCGGAACGAGGCCATGTCGAACTTCGGGTCGGGCTTGCGCCCCGGCGGCAAGGCAAATTCCTTGTGCCCGCAGCACATATTGGCCTCGGCGCCGATCTTCCTCAGGATCGCGGCGACTCCGCGGCGATAGGCGTCCATCTGCGCCGGCGGCCAGTTGTCGGCCTTGAGCCCGTCATTCTCGGCCTCGATGCCGATGAAGCTGGAATTGCCGGTGATGATCCCCTCCCAGCGGCCGGCGCCGGCATGGTTCGCGCGGCCCGCGGCGATGATGTAGAAAGTGCCGTCGCGTCCCAGGCCGAGCTGGGAGAGCGGGCCGGGGAGGTCGGAGCGGCCGTGGATCAGCATGTCGAGCGTCGGCATGTTCTTGTCGAGGTGCCCCGGCGTCCCGGTGTGGTGGCACATGACCCCCTTGACGGCGCCCATCTCGGCGCGGCCGCGGCTGCGCCAGCCCTCGGTTTCGGCGACCTTGAGGCCGGCGGCCTCGAGCACCTCGGGCAGCCATGTCAGCGAAAACACCATGTCAGGTTCCTCCTCCGGGCTGCGCCGGCCTCTCGACGCCGCCGGCCGCGGCGGGAAGCGCGGGATCGGCCGTGACCATGTCGTCGGGAAGCTCGAGGTCGCTGACGCAGGCGTCCGACGCCGCTTCTTCGGGCAGGGGATCTTCCTCCGGGACCTCTTGCAGCACCGCTTCCTCAACGGCCGGTTGCGCCGGCGGCGGCGCGGCCGGCTGGGTCGCGGCCGCGACGGACTGCCCGGGCTGGGTTTGCGCGGCATCGGTCGAGGAGGTCGCCTGGGCCAGCAGATCGGGCACGAAGCGCTCGGAGAAGCCGGCGATGAAGCCCACGATCAGGATAATCAGCCATTCGGGCCTCGCGGCCGTCGCCTCGTTCGGCACCGACGAAGCGCCGAGATCGATGTTGACGATGCCCGCGCGCATCAAGGCCATCAGCGCCGCCGCGGCAATCAGCCCGATCGCCATGCGAAGCACCGCGTCCATGATGTTGGCGGTTCGCTCCAGATCGGGAAGGACGGTCCGGCCGCGCAGGCCCAGCGCGATCGAGAAGAAGGCGCCGAATGCCCCGGCGGCCGCGGCGAGCCAAAGAGCAACGCCTTGCGGGGGATAGTAGATCCAGGCGGTCGCGAACAGGATGAAGAGCAGGCCGCCGAAACCCGTCAGCAGAGCGGCAAGCAGATATTCGACCCGGCCTTTCGAGATCCGCTCGGCGAGGATGTCCTGCTTGATCGCTTTGAGCAGGAACTCCGCGGTTTCGGGATCGCCCTCGAAGGCCACGACCAGGGCGTCGCCGACCCGCCGGTCGTAACGCTCGGCACGGCACCGGCTGTTGCTACCTTCCTTCGCCATTCGCCAGCCGTCGATCAGGCCGTTGATCTCGCCGCGCAGCGGATTGAGCTTCGCGACCTTCTTGCGCTGATCGTCGGCGTCCTTCTTGCTGTCCGCGAAATGGACCATGACCCGCTTCTCGATCCGGTAGACCGCATATACGGGCGGCCTGCGCCCGTAGAACACAAGGATATCCTCATCCATTGCGTCCTTCCCCTTGAGACGCAGGTCGGCAACATTCGTGTTGGACATGAGCGATCCCCCAAATCGACCCGAATTGCCGCGCCACCGCAAAGCCGGCGTGGAATCTGGATCTGAAGAGCGGCCTGCCACCGGGACCAGTTACAAAAGCCACCCAATAATGTCGGGGGCACGCGCCGCTCTTGAGGATGAGGATGTCCTACCTATACTGAGAGTCAAGTCCAATATGGTTGCGCGCCGGGACTCGACTCTATCGACTTGCGGCGTTCACCCGGGCTTCGGCGCGGGACCGCCACTTCGCCGGAGCCTTGGCGAAGGCGCCCGTGCGTGTCACAGGCCTCGGCCATGAACACCGACTTCTACAAGATCCGCCGGCTCCCGCCCTACGTCTTCGCCGAGGTGAACGCGATGAAGGCGGCGGCGCGGGCGCGGGGCGAGGACATTATCGATCTCGGCATGGGCAATCCCGACGGCGCGCCGCCCGCGCATGTCATCGACAAGCTGGCCGAGGTCGCGCGCGACCCGCGCGCGCATCGCTATTCGGCGTCGAAGGGGATCGCCGGCCTGAGGCGCGCGCAGGCCGGCTATTATGCGCGCCGCTTCGGAGTGGAGCTCGACCCGGACAGCGAGGTCATCGTGACCCTGGGCTCCAAGGAGGGGCTCGCCAATTTGGCGCAGGCGATCACCGCGCCGGGCGACGTCGTGCTCGCGCCCAACCCCTCCTATCCGATCCATCAGTTCGGCTTCATCATCGCCGGCGCCGCGATCCGCTCGATCCCGGCCGCGCCCGGCCCGGACTTCTTCGAGATCGTCGAGCGCGCGGTGCGCTACACCGTCCCAAAGCCGACCGTGCTCGTCATCGGCTATCCCAGCAACCCGACCGCTTATGTCGCCGATCTGCCCTTCTACGAGAAAGTCGTCGCCTTCGCCCGCGAGCACAAATTATGGGTGATCAGCGACCTCGCTTATGCCGAAATCTATTTTGGACAGGCGCCGACCCCCTCGATCCTGCAGGTGGCGGGCGCCAAGGAGGTCGCGATCGAGTTCACCTCGATGTCCAAGACCTATTCGATGGCGGGCTGGCGGATCGGCTTCGCGGTCGGCAATCCCGCGCTGGTGGGCGCTGTGGCGCGGGTGAAATCCTATCTCGACTATGGCGCGTTCACGCCGATCCAGGCGGCCGCGGTGGCGGCGCTCAACGGGCCGCAGGACATCGTCGAGGCCAACCGCACCTTGTACAAGGCGCGCCGCGACTGCCTGGTCGATTGCTTCGGCCGCGCCGGCTGGGAGATCGCCTCTCCGCAAGCGAGCATGTTCGCCTGGACGCCGATCCCCGAGGCGTTCCGTCCGCTGGGCTCGATGCTCTTTTCGAAACGCCTGCTCGCCGAGGCCGGCGTCGCGGTGAGCCCCGGGGTCGGCTTTGGCGAGGAAGGCGAGGGCTATGTCCGCATCGCTTTGGTCGAGAACGAGCACCGCATCCGCCAGGCCGCCCGCGGCGTGAAGGCGTTTTTGGCGAGAGCCTAGCTCGTCATTCCCGCGAAAGCGGGAATCCAGACCGAGGCGGAGCGAGATGGTGAGGCAGTTTGGACTCCCGCTTTCGCGGGAGTGACGGGATTAGGAAGGAGGCAGCTCCGCCTTCGGAAATCCGCACCAGGCCTCGTCATAGTCGCCCTGCGCATGGGCGAGCGCGAAGCGGGTCGGGCGGTAGGGCCAGCAGCTTTCGACCATGAACGCCATCGTGCCTTCGATCTTGTGGGGCTTGAGGGCCGCCTCGCTCGCCGCCTTCCAGCTCGCGGCGTCGGGGCCGTGGCCGGCCATCAAATTGTGCAGGCTCATGCCGCCCGGCGCGAAACCTTCGGCCTTGGCGTCATAGTCGCCGTAGATGAGCCCCATGCACTCGCTCATCACGTTGCGGTGGAACCAGGGCGGGCGGAACGTGTCCTCGGCGACCATCCAGCGTGGGGGAAAGATGACGAAATCGGCATTGGCGCGGCCGGGCACGTCGCTCGGCGAGGTGAGGACGGTG
>DASQFO010000093.1:0-5551 GCA_035633095.1 Allosphingosinicella sp.
GGCGGACGCGGACGAAGGCGCGCTGATCGCCCACGCCCACGCCCACCTCGCCGGCTACAAGGCGCCCAAGGCGGTCCGCTTCGTCGACTCGATCCCGTTGAGCCCGGTCGGCAAGCCATTGCGGCGGGCGCTGCGCGAGCCGTTCTGGGCCGGCAAGGAGCGCGCGATATGAGCATCCTCGTCGAACGGAACGGCCCCGTAACGACCATCGTCATCGACCGCCCCCACCGCCGCAACGCCGTCGATCCCGCCACCGCCGAAGCGTTGCGCGACACTTTCGACACCTTCGAAGCCGATGAAGGCGCCCATGTCGCCGTCCTGACCGGCGCCGGCGGCCATTTCTGCGCCGGCTTCGATCTAAAGGCGTTCGCGCAGGCGGGCACCGACTACGACCCGCTGGGCGAAGGTCCGATGGGCCCGACCCGCCGGCTGCTCGCCAAGCCCGTCATCGCCGCGGTCGAGGGCTATGCGGTGGCCGGCGGCATGGAGCTGGCCCTCTGGTGCGACCTGCGCATCGCCTCGGAAACCGCGACCTTCGGCATCTTCTGCCGCCGCTGGGGCGTGCCTTTGATCGACGGCGGCACGGTCAGGCTGCCGCGCATAATCGGCCAGGGCCGCGCGCTCGACCTGATCCTGACCGGCCGGCCGGTCGGCGCCGCCGAGGCATTGTCGATGGGCCTCGCCAACCGCGTCGTTCCGCCGGGCGAAGCGCGCGCCGAAGCCGAGCGGATCGCCGCCGAGATCGCGCGCTTCCCGGCCCTGTGCATGCGCACCGACCGCGCCTCGGCCTATGCCGCGTTCGACGGCGAGCTTCGCCACGCCCTCCAGGCCGAGGCCATCGCCGGCGCCGAACCCTTGCGGGAAGGGGCGCAGGGCGGCGCGGCCCGCTTCGCCGGGGGGCTTGGCAGGGGCGGGAATTTCGACGAGATCTGAAGCGAAGGGGGATTTGACCATGGAATTGATGTTTGCGCCGCTGAAGCGGTATTTCGATTTTTCCGGCCGCTCGCGGCGCAAGGAATTCTGGCTTTGGGTCTTGTTCGTCTGGGTCGCGCTGTTCGTGTTGATGTATCTCGATTCCGCGCTGGGGCTTGGCGGCACCGCCACCGGCTATGCCGAAGGCGGCTCGGTCGGATTCAACATGACGGGCGGCTGGCTGACCAACCTGTTCGCGCTCGCCACGGTCATTCCCGGCATTGCGGTCGCCGTGCGCCGTGCGCACGATCAGGACAAATCCGGCTGGTTCGTGCTGATCCCGATCTACGGGTTCATCATGATGTTCATTGAAGGCACGCGCGGCGCGAACCGCTTCGGCCCCGATCCCAAGGGGGCCGATCCCAAGGTCTTCGCCTGAGTTCCAGGTCCCGGCGGGCGGCGGTTGCGGCCCGCCCGCCGCCGCGATAGGGAGAACCGCCTTCCGTGCCCCTGTGGCGGAATTGGTAGACGCGCTCGACTCAAAATCGAGTTCTGCAAGGAGTGCCCGTTCGAGTCGGGCCAGGGGCACCATGATCGGGTGATCATATCCGCTTCTCAGCGGCGCCCGGGTCGGGCATTGTGGCGGCGCATGGATAAGCCGCCCGACAGTGAAGCCAGGGTTGAGACCGGCCTCGAGCTCGAGACCGAGACCACCGCCTATCGCCGCGACCGGCTGCTCGCCGCGCTGGCGCTGATCGCCGGCGCCGCTTTCCTCCTGGCGCTCCCGTTCGCCCTGCGCGCCGGCGCCGAATTCTTCCTCCCCGTCACCGCCGCTTTGGTGATCGCGATCGCGCTCGTGCCCGCGCTCGAATGGCTGGAGCGCCGCCGGGTGCCGTCCTCGCTCGCCGCTTTCTTGTGCGTCGTCCTGTTTCTCACCCTCGCCAACGTCGCGGTCGCGGCGATCATCTTCCCGGCGTCCGAATGGGTGCGCCGGCTCCCCCAGCGGATCGGCCGCATCCGCGAGACGCTTGGCCCGCTCTTCGACATCTACGCCGACCTCGAGGCCTTTATCGACGACGTCGTCCGCCAGCTCGGCCGGGCGCCGGGCGTCGCGACCCAGACGGTGACCGTCGAAACCCCCAATTCGCTGCTTCAGATCATCGCCACGTCGGCGCCGTGGGCGGCGATCCAGATGTTCTTCGCTGTGCTGGTGATCTTCTTCTTCCTCTCGGGCTGGACCCGGATGCGCAAGCGCACGATCGTCGGCCGCGCCAGCTTCGACGGAGCGATGACCACCGCGCGCGTCATCCAGCAAGTGGTCGACGCGACCTCGACCTACCTCGCCACCATCACCATCGTTAACGTCGGCGTCGGCCTCGTCGTGGCGCTGATCCTTTACCTGCTCGACATGCCGACGCCCCTGATGTGGGGCGGCATCGTCGCGGTGCTGAACTTCATTCCCTATCTCGGGCCGCTCGCCTCGGCGCTGTTGCTTGGCCTCGGCGGGCTGATGACCTTTTCCGATCCCTGGTACGCGCTGCTGCCGGCGCTCGCCTTCGTCGCCATTCACCTGATCGAGGCCAATATCGTGACCCCGACCGTGGTCGGCCGCCGGCTCACCATAAACCCGCTGATGATCTTGCTCGCTTTGAGCTTCTGGGCCTGGGTGTGGGGGACGACGGGCGCCTTGCTCGCGGTGCCGCTCCTCATCATCCTGAGGACCGTGTTCGACGCCGCCGGCAAGCCCGACGTCGCCGGCTTCCTGTTCGAGGAAGGCACGCTGATCCACGATCATCAGGACGAGCCGAAAGGACCCTGAATCCGGGGCTCGGGTTCGCTTGACAGGCTAGGGGCGCTTCACTACCTCGCCCGCCTGCCTTACGCGGGTGTAGCTCAGTTGGTTAGAGCGCCGGCCTGTCACGCCGGAGGTCGCGGGTTCAAGTCCCGTCACTCGCGCCATTTCCCGATTTCCATCCAACGCAGAAGCGGTTTTAGCGGCAGGATCCAGACGATTCCGGCAATGAGGTAGTAGAGGACATGGACCGGCCACGCCTGATCCGCGATCAGGCTCGACGCGCTCACGACGAGCACGCTCCACGCTGTTATCCACGCGAGGATCAAAGCGATCCCGGCCGGCTGGCGCCAGGTCGGCTCTAGCCGCATTGGATCCATTCCTTGGGCGTCGCGATCGCGTCGAGCTTCATGTCCCAGGCATCGGCCGGGATGAGGACATCGCTGACCTGGCTCTCCCAGGCGAGGCCGATGGCGAGGACCCGATTGGCGCCGCGCAGATGCGCCAGCGCGCGGTCGTAATGGCCCTTGCCATGGCCGATCCGCACCCCGCGCCGGTCGGCGAGGACGACCGGCACCAGCACGATGTCGGGCGCCAGCGCCTCGGCCTCCGCGGACGGTTGCAGCACGCCCCAGGGGCCCGGCTCGGTCGCCGGCCCCTCGCGCCAGACGAATTGCGAATCGCGCTCGGCGAACCAGGGGAAGCCGGCGCGCCGGCCTTCGCCGAGCCCGGCCAGGATCGCCGCGGGGTCGATCTCGTCCTTCAGCGGATGATAGGCGCCGACGATCCGCGCGCCGATGAGGTGCGGCAGGACCAGCCGCGCCAGCTCGTCCTCCAGCTGAGCCCTGAGCCCGGTCGTCAGGCTGCGCGCGAAGTCGCGCCTGAGACGCAGCCCTTCGGCGCGCAGGCGTTGCTTGCTATCGGGAGGGGAATGTGACGGGACCGCCATAGCCGTTTGCCTGGAATATCCTCTGACGCCTCAACGTCAGGTGGGGACCGTGTGCTTCGGACCAGGGCCCGGGCAGGGACAGCCCCCGAGGATGCTTATGGCCCAGGGATGTTCGCTGAGGCTCGTACAGGGCAGTACCCGTCCATCTCTATCTAGGCGCTCGCGCCGCTGCGCTCAAGGCTGTCTGCGAGCGACTCCATGCGCGACGCCATCCGTTCGAGCGCCTGGGCGACCGCGGGATCGGGCGGCGGCGGCACCGGTTCGGGAATCCCCGCGCCGGCGCGGATTTCCTTGATGTCGTCGGCGATGAGCAGAGCCGCGAACAAAAGCTGTTGCGTCTCGCTGAGGCTGCCGAGCGCCGTAGCGGCGTCCTGGGCGCGCCGGTCGACCTCGGCCGCGACCGAATGGAGATGCTCCTCCTCACCGTCGCGGCAGGCGACGTTGTAGCGGCGGCCGGCAATCTCGATGTCGATATTGGCCATCAGCCCGGCGCCCCCGTTTCGAGCAGCGCGTCGATCTGGCCGATCGCGCCCTCGACCCGGCTCCGCAGCGCCGAATGCGCCCCTCTCAGCCGGTCCAGCTCCTCCGAGCCGGCGGCGCCGCTTTTCGCCGAGGCCTGGGCCCGGGTCGAGGCGGCTTCGATCCGCGCGAGCGCCCGCTCGATCCGGCCGATGGCGTCAAGAGCCCGTTGGTCCCCCATAAGCAAAGGCATAGCATGACTGGCGCTTGCGGCAAGCGGCAGCTTGACCGGTCGAGGTTGACGGGGGCGCCGCCGCCGATAAAGGGACGGCAGCGCAGCCCGCGCGTCCGTCCCCGGAGTCCAACGCCAAGGAGCCTATGGCCGTCCCGATCCGAACGCTCGCCAACGCCATCCGCGCTCTGTCGATGGATGCGGTCGAAGCGGCCAGTTCAGGCCATCCCGGCATGCCGATGGGCATGGCCGACGCCGCGACATTGCTGTGGACCGAATATCTGAAGCACGATCCCGCCGATCCGAAATGGCCCGATCGGGACCGCTTCGTTCTCTCGGCCGGCCACGGCTCGATGCTGCTCTATTCGCTGCTGCACCTCACGGGGTACGCGCGCCCCACGATCGCGGACATCAAGGGTTTCCGCCAGCTCGGCTCGCCTTGCGCGGGCCACCCGGAGAATTTCCTTCTCGACGGCGTCGAGGCCACGACCGGCCCGCTCGGGCAGGGATTCGGCATGGCGGTCGGCATGGCGATCGCCGAGCGGCACCTGAACGCCGAATATGGCGACGACCTCGTCGATCACCGAACCTGGGTGGTCGCCGGCGACGGCTGCCTGATGGAGGGCGTGAACCACGAGGCGGCGGGCCTCGCCGGCCATCTCGCGCTGGGCCGGCTGATCGTGTTCTGGGACGACAACAAGATCACCATAGACGGCGCCACCACGCTCTCCACCTCGGAAGATATCGAGGCGCGCTACGCCGCTTATGGCTGGCACGTTGTCGGCTGCGACGGCCTCGACGCCGCCGACGTTCGCCGCGCGATCGACGAATCGCTCGCCGACCCGCGCCCGTCGCTGATCGCCTGCCGCACCATCATTGGCTTCGGCGCGCCCGGCAAGCAGGGGACCGCCGCCACCCACGGCGCGGCCTTGGGCGCGGAAGAGGTCGCGGCCGCGCGCAAGACGCTGAGCTGGGATGAACCGCCGTTCGAGCTGCCGGCCGACATTGTGGAGGCCTGGCGCGAGGCCGGGCGCCGCGGCCAAAGCGCGCACGCGGAATGGCGGGCGAGGTTCGAGGCAAGCGCGGACAAGGCCGAATTCGGCCGCCGCATGGCCGGCGCCTTGCCCGAGGCCTTCTCGCTCGGCGACTACATCCAGGGCCTGATCGACAGCCCGCAAAAGATCGCGACCCGCAAGGCCTCGGAGAT
>DASQFO010000094.1:0-3176 GCA_035633095.1 Allosphingosinicella sp.
CAGGAAGGTGGACTTGCCGGCATTGGGCAATCCGACCAGGCCGGCATCGGCGAGCAGCTTGAGGCGGAGCCAGACCCAGAGCTCCTCGCCGGGCCAGCCGGTGCCGTGCTGGCGCGGCGCGCGGTTGGTCGATGTCTTGTAGCTGGCATTGCCGCGGCCGCCGTCGCCGCCCTTGAGCAGCACGATCTGCTGGCCGATTTCGGTCATGTCGGCGAGGACATGCTCCTTGTCGTCGGAGAGGATCTGGGTGCCGACGGGGACGCGGACGACGAGGTCCTTGCCGCCGGCGCCGGTCTGGTTGCGGCCGGCGCCGCCTTTGCCGCGGGGCGCCTTGAAATGCTGGGTGTAGCGAAAGTCGATCAGCGTGTTGAGGCCCTCGACGGCCTCGAAGATGATGTCGCCGCCCTTGCCGCCATTGCCGCCGTCGGGGCCGCCATATTCGACGAACTTCTCGCGCCGGAAGCCGACCGCGCCCGGCCCGCCGCTTCCTGAGCGGATGAAGATCTTGGCCTGGTCGAGGAAATGCATGGGCGGGCATGTAGGGCAGGCTGCCCCGAATCGAAACCCCGTCAGGGCCGGGCGTGGTGCGCCTCGTAGACGCCGAGCGTGCCGCCGCCCGGGAGCTTGACGCCGGTGCTGCGGCCCCAGCTTTCCTGCGAGATCGGAACGGTCTCGACGCCCTTTGCCGCCATCGCCGCGACGAACGCGTCGGCATCGTCGCAGATGAAGTAGAGCTTGTGGAGGTCGTTCTCCTCATGGCCGTGGACACCCAATTCGGCGGGCGGGAGCTTGAAGATGAGCCAGCCGCCGCCCGAATCGATGCACGGGATTTCGAGCACGTCCTTGAGGAAGGCGCGGTCGGCCGCCTCGTCTTTGGTGAAGATCATCACATGGGCGCCGCTGATCATTTCGCTTCTCCTTGCGCGCGTTTGTGGGCCGCGATGAGCTGGCCGCGGGCGAGCTCGCGCGCCTTGCCGCGCGGCAGGCCGAGCGCCTCCGCCATCTCGGCGCCGAGCAGCGAATCGCCCAAGGCCGCGAGGACCAGCCAGAGCGTGTTCTCGTGGACCGGGCGGTCGTCATGGCCCTCGCCCAGCTGATCGACGAGGCTGTGGATCGAATCGAGGATCGGATCGAGCGCGTCGCGGTTGCCGGAAAGGATCATCCAGGCGGCGAGCGCGCCGGCGCCCTCCTTGCCGAACGCGTCGAAGGTGCGGTCGACGATCTCGATCGGATCGGCCTCCTCGGCGCGGGTGCGCAGCACCGCCTCGGCGATGCCGGCGCAGACGTCCTTGCTGATCAGGCCCGCCAAAGCCGCCTGCAGCCCCGCCGCCGAGCCGAAATGGTGGAGGAGGTTGGCGTGGGTCTTGCCGATTTCGGCCGCGACCGCCTTCAAGGTCACCGCCTGCGGCCCGCGCGCGATCAGCAGGCGCCGCGCCGCTTCGAGCGCGACGGAGCGGCTTTCTTCGGGGCTGAGGCGCTCGCGGGTTATTGACATATGTGTAAGTACGCCCTATCCGAGTCCTTCGGGAGATACAGCATGGCGCGCCGCTTCACACCTCAGGATTTGACGATCACGCCAAGGGACCGGCGATTCGGGCGCGGGCTCAAGCAGGATCGCTGGTGGATGGCCGGCGATCCGGTCGCGACCGCTTTCTACAACGCGCTCTCAGCGACCTTTCCGAAGGGCGAGGCCTTCTTCGTCGAGAGCGTGCGCGCGTTCCGCGACGGGACGCCGCCCAAGCTTGACGCCGAGATCAAGGCGTTCGTGACGCAAGAGGTCATGCACAGCCGCGAGCACGTCCAGTTCAACAAGCGCGCGCTCGAGGCCGGCTACGACTTGTCGGGGCTCGAGGCGCGGGTCGAGTGGCGCCTGTCGATCACCCGGGGGCGGCCGCCGATCGTCAATCTGGCGGCGACCATGTGCCTCGAACATTTCACCGCGATCCTCGCCAACCAGTTGCTCGGCAATCCCCGGCACCTCGCCAAGGCCGACGCCGAGAGTGCCGCCCTGTGGCGCTGGCACTCGATCGAGGAGATCGAGCATAAGGGCGTCGCCTACGACACCTGGCTCCACGCGACCAGGGACTGGCCGCGCTCCAAGCGCTGGAAGGTCAAGTGGAAGGTGATGCTGTTCACGACCCGCAATTTCGTCATGGACCGCAGCCTGGGCACGATCGAGCTGCTGCGCCAGGACGGGATTACCGGTGTCCGCGCCTGGGCGCGGATGCTCTGGTTCGCCTGGGTGCGGCCGGGGATGCTGCGCAAGATATTGGGCGCCTGGGTCTCATTCTTCATGCCCGGCTTCCACCCCTGGAAGCATGACGACCGCGCCCTGATCGCGGCGGCGGAGCGGCAGCTCGGCGCGCAGAGCGAGGCTTACGCCTGAAAACCCCTCTCCCCAAATGGGAGAGGGGTTCTTGACTTACGCCGCCATCGCGCACGGGTCGGTGTCGGCCTCCGCGGTTTCGAGCTCGAGCGCGAACTCGCGGCATTGCGCTTCGGCGTTGCGGCCGGCGCTGTAGCGGGCGACCGTGCGGCCGGTGGGGGCGAAGCCGAGCTTCAGGAGCACCCGGCCCGAGGCCGGATTGTCGACGAAATGGCCGGCGTCGAGCCGCTTCAGCCGGAGCGTATCGCGGGCATTGGCGAGCAGGGCCCGCCCCGCCTCGGTCGCGAAGCCAAGCCCCCAATAGGCGCGCGCGATCCAATAGCCGAACTCGCGCACGCCGACGCAACCCGGCATCGGGCCGAAGCCGATCCCGCCGACGAGCCGGGGCGCGCCCTCGGTGCGTAGAAAGATCAGGCAGGCGGCGTCGAGCGGCCCGCGCTCGCGCGAGAGGAAGGTCTGCGCGTCGGCGAAGCTGTAGGGCCACGGCGCGGTGGCGAGATTGCGGACGATGCCCTCGTCGGCAATGGCCGCGAACAAAGCGGGCGCGTCCTCGCTCCAGCCGGGTCTCAGCAGCAGTCTTTCCGTCCTTGCGAACATCGTCTCGCTCCTCACTCTCGTACCGGCCCGTGCCCCAAAAGGATTACGGACCGGCGACACGTCGTTGTGAGGGAGACAAAATGAAAGAGAGGGGTGGCGACCCCTCCCTCACTTGCTCCTGTTCCAGGAACCTTGGGCCGCCCCTCCCGGGACAGCCCTTCCTCGGCTGTCCCTATGTGTCCGCGCTAATCGG
>DASQFO010000095.1:0-2355 GCA_035633095.1 Allosphingosinicella sp.
AGCTTCGCCTTGGGCTTCGCTTTCGGCGTGCCGACCGCGATGCTGCTCGTCTATAACGGCGCAATGCTCGGCGCCGCCTTCGCGCTCTACGCCTCGCACGGCCTCGAGGCGGAGCTGGGCGGCTGGATCATCATCCACGGCTCGACCGAGCTCTTCGCGATCGTGCTGGCCGGCGCGGCGGGCTTCAGGATCGGCTGGTCCGTGGTCTTCCCCGGCGAGCTGAGCCGGCTCGCCGCCGCCTCCGCCTCCGGGCGGACCGCCGCTCTGGCGATGGCCGGCGTGGTGGCGATGCTGTTCGTCGCCGGCCTGCTCGAAGGGTTCGGCCGCCAGCTGATCATCGACGATGCCGCCCGCTATGCGATCGGCGGCGCGATGCTGCTCTTGTGGTGCCTCTATTTCTATTGGCCGCGGAGGCGCGCTTATGGCTGACCTCGCGCTCGCCCATCGCGACGAAGCCAGGCAGAGGCGCAGCCTGGTCACGCCCGAGGGCGTCGATCTCAACCTGCGGCTCGCCGACGGCTGGCAGCGCATCGGCGCCTTCTGTTTCGACCTGCTGGTGATGGCGTGCATCCTGCTCGTCCTGGTGATCCTGTGCGGCATGATTGCGTCCTGGTTCGGCTTTACCGGGCGCGAGATCGCGGTCGTCATCGGCCTGCTCGGCTTCTTCCTTCTGCGCAGCTGCTATTTCGTGCTGCTGGAGATGGGGCCGCGCGCGGCGACCTTCGGCAAGCGCGTCGCCGGCCTGCGCGTGGTGGCGCGCTCGGGCGAGCGGCTGACCGCCGACCGGGTCATCGCCCGCAACATGATGCGCGAGGTCGAATTCTACCTGCCCCTCACCTTCCTCTCCTACAACCTCTCCGCCGGCGTCACCGACGCCCCGGCCGCGCTCGTCGGGCTGGTGTGGACAAGCGTGTTCCTCCTCTTTCCGCTGCTCAACAGGGACCGGATGCGGGTCGGCGACCTGCTCGCCGGGACCTGGGTGGTGCGGGCGCCGCGCCGGGAGCTCAGGGGCGAGGTCGGCAATGTCTGGGAGGGGCTGCCGGATCACATATTCACCGACGCGCAGCTCGACGTCTACGGCGTGTTCGAGCTGCAGATGCTCGAGCGCGTGTTGCGCGACGCGCCTCCCGACGCGATCGCCAACGTCGCCGAGACGATCCGCCGCAAGATCGATTATGCCTATGACGGCACCCACGATTACGCCTTCCTCTCCCATTATTACAACGCCGCCCGCACCCGGATGGAGCGCGGCCTCCTGTTCGGCAAAAGGCGCGCGGACAAATACGACAAAGGGTAGTCCGTCAGGCCGCGGCGACGATCCGCTCGGCCTCGGCGAACAGGGCCGGGTCCACCTGTGCGCCCGAGGCTGCGGCATTGTCGTCGACCTGGCCCGGCCGCGAGGCGCCGACGATGGCGGAGGCGACGTTGGGCTCGCGCAGCACCCAGGCGAGCGCGAATTGGGCGAGGCTGAGCCCCGCTTGCGCGGCGAGCGGCTTCAGCCGCTGGACCGCTTCGAGCACCGGCGGCCGCAGCCACAGGCCGATCCAGCCGCCCATCTCTTCGCTGGTCGCACGGCTGCCCGCGGGGGGCGGCGCGCCGGGCGCATATTTGCCGGTCAGCACCCCTTGCGCGAGCGGCGACCAGACGATCTGCGAGATGCCGTTGGCGGCGCTGAGGGGGATCACCTCCTTCTCGGGCCCGCGCCAGAGCAGGCTGTATTGCGGCTGGCTGGAGACGAAACGCGCGACGCCCGCCATGTCCACGGCCGCCCTGATCCTGTCGGCGGGCCATTCGGAAAAGCCGATGTAACGCGCCTTGCCGCTTTCGACCGCGCGTGTCAGCGCCTGCATCGTCTCCTCGAGCGGCGTCTCCTCGTCATAGCGGTGGCATTGGTAGAGATCGACATGGTCGGTCCCGAGGCGCTTCAGCGACGCGTCGAGCTGCTTTTCGATCTGCGCGGCGGAGAGGCCGCGGTCGCTATCGGTCATCGGAAAGAACAGCTTGGTGGCGAGGAGGTAGGAGTCCCGCGCCCGGTCGGCGAGCGCTTCGCCCAGGAAGCTCTCCGCGGCGCCGTGGCCGTAGATGTTGGCGGTGTCGATGAAGTTGATGCCGAGTTCGAAGGCGCGGTCGAGGCACGCCCGGGCCTGGTCCGCCTCGACGCCGACGCCGTAGGTGAGCCAGGAGCCCAGGGAGATTTCAGAGACGTGGAGATCGCTCTCGCCGAGCCTGCGATATTTCATGTCATGCTCCTTTAAGGGACCAGCACCGCCGCGCCCTCAATGCGCCCGGCGCGCAGCATGTCCAGCGCTTCGTTGGCGCGGGCGAGCGGAAAGACGGTGGTTTGCGTCGCCACCG
>DASQFO010000096.1:0-19380 GCA_035633095.1 Allosphingosinicella sp.
GTCTTCAAGAGGAGGGTGACCGCGCCCTGCTTGCCAAGAGCCGCGACGCGTTCCGCCTCGAGCGCCGCCAGATCCGCCGCCGCTTCGATCCGGCCGAGCCAGTCGCCTTTCACCTTTTCAATGCCGCTGCCCATAGCCGCCCTCTAAAGGAGTTTCGCGGTGGAAAGAAACCCTCTGCCTGGGGAGAGAAAAGCCGCCCGGCCTCGCTAAACCCCTCCTGGCGTCCTATGGAAGAGGCCATGGGGGAGAGGTTCGAACGGCACCGGCAGGCGTGGACGAGCGCCGAGATTCAAAAGCTCCACGCGCTCGCGAGGAAGGGCATGTCCTTGAAAGCGATTGCAAAGGCGATGACGCGGAGCGAGGAATCGATCAAGGACCGGGCAAAGGCGGACGGCCTGGCGATCGCGAAGCGGCATTGACTGCGCAGGAGGCGCGGGTGGACGACGGTAACTCCCTTTGGCCCGCGCTGTCGGCCGCGCAAGACCGCCCGACGATCGTCGCGCTGCACCTCTTCTCGCAGGTCGTCGGCAAGGTGCCGACCGCGCTTGTGCCCTGGCGCAACCATGGCTGGCACCTGACCTTGCACCTGACGCCGCGCGGCCTCAGGACCGAGCCGATCCACGCGCCGGGCGGGACCTTCGCGCTCGCTTTCGACTTCGTCGACCACCTCCTCGTCCTCGAATCCACCGCGAAGTGGATGACCGCGCCGCTCCGGTCGATGTCCGTGGCCGATTTTTACGCGGGCGTGATGACGATCCTCGATCGAATTGGCCACCCGGTGCTTATCCACGCCGCCCCCAACGAGATCGAGCCCGCGATTCCCTTCGCCGAGGACAAGGAGGTTCGGACCTACGATCCGGACAGCGCCCGGCGCCTGCACGGCGCGCTCTTGCAGGCCGACCGCGTCTTGGGCCTGTTCCGCTCGGGCTTTCTCGGCAAGGCGAGCCCGGTCCATTTCTTCTGGGGCGGCTTCGATCTCGCCGTCACCCGCTTCTCGGGGCGGCCGGCGCCGCTCCACCCGGGCGGCTTCCCCAACATGCCCGACGAAGTGACCCGCGAGGCCTATAGCCACGAAGTCTCGAGCGCCGGCTTTTGGCCCGGCGGCGCTTCGTTTGAGGGCGATCCCTTCTTCTACTCCTACGCCTACCCAGCGCCAGAGGGTTTTGCCGAGGCAAAGGTCCAACCGGCGGCGGCCCATTTCGGCGGCGATTTCGGCGAGTTCGTGCTCGACTACGAGGCAGTGCGCAGCGCCGAAGATCCCGACGCCGCCCTTATGGCCTTCCTGCAGAGCACCTACGAAGCCGCCGCCAATCTCGCCCACTGGGACCGCGCCGCCCTCGAATGCGCCTTTGGCGAGCCGGGCATGCCGAGAAGGATCTAGCCGCCCAAAAACGGGAAGGGCGAGATCGTCTTCCGGGTCTCGCTGACGGTCAGCGTCATGCCGGCGGGGGCGGCGGCGCGCTGGGGGCAGCGGACGCGCGGGCAGATCGCGCAGGCGGGGCCGATCGGCGTCACCGGCGGCGCGTGGAGGTCGAGGCCGTCGGCATAGCCGATCCGGCGCGCATAATTGGCGTCGCAGCCGAGGCCGACGGCGAGCCGGCTCTCCTCCCTGGGATCGAGGCGGACCGAGCGCTCGACGGTGCGGCCGATGGTGAAAAAGCGCTGGCCGTCGGGCGTCTCGACCATCTGCGTCACCACTCGCCCCGGAGTCTGGAACGCCGAATGCAAGTTCCAGCGCGGGCAGGTGCCGCCGAAGCGCGAGAAGGGGAAGGCCTCGCCGGCGAAGCGCTTGGAGATGTTGCCGGCGGCATCGACCCTGAGCATGAAGAAGGGGACGCCGCGGGCACCGTTGCGGTTCAGCGTGGTCAGCCGGTGCGCGACCTGCTCGACGCTGGCGCCGAACAGGGCGCAGAGGCGGTCGATGTCGTAGCGGTGCGCCTCGGCGGCCTCGAGGAAGGGCGCGTAGGGCATCATGATCGCGCCCGCGGCGTAATTGGCGAGGCTCATGTGCAAAAGGCGCCGGGTCGGGATGTCGGGCGGCGCCGCGGCCTCGATCATGCGCTCGATCAGCGGCCGGAACTCGATCAGGGCGAGCTGGTAGGCGAGCCCGAAGGTGCGGCTCTCGGGCCGGAGCAAAGCCGAGAGCATCAGTCGCTTCCTGTGCAAATCGTAATGCTGGCTGACGCCGTCGATCAGCTCGGGCGGAACGATCCGCGCCTCGATCCCGAAACCCTCCTTGAGCCGGCGCCTGAGCGGCTCCGCGATCCCCAGCGGATCGGCCAATGCGCCGGCCTGCGTCTCCGCCGCTTCCTCGAGATAGGCGAAATGGTTCCGCTCGGCCTGGATATGGTCGCGCACCCAGCTTTCGGGCGACAAAGCCGCGCGCTCGGCGCGCTCGTCCTCGCCCATGCTCGCCGGTTGCCTGCGCAACTCGACGAGGGCCGCGTAGAGCCGCGACACCGCGTCGGCGACTGCCGGGGCGTTGTCGGCGACCTCGACGAGTTCGTAGCGCGGCACCGCGATGCCGCCGAACATGGGATCGGCGAATATCTCGCCGAGCTGCTCAATCCCGGTCCCTTCGCCGCCTCCGGCCGCGAAACTCTTCAGATCGACATCATAGGCTTCGGCGAGCCGGAGCAGGACCTGCGCCGTCACCGGCCTTTGGTTGCGCTCCAGATGGTTGAGATAGGAAGGCGAAACGCCGATCTCGCCGGCCATCGCGGCCTGGTTCAGCCCGAGCTCGCGCCGCAGCCGCTTCAGCCTCCGCCCGAGATATAATTTTCGCTCCGCAACCATGATGTAATATTGTCATGAATTTACAGAGGTCGCAAGTCGCCCCGTGACAGCGCGACTATTTTTCCTGCTGCCTCAACGTCTTTTCGCTGCTCTTAGGGAGACTATGAGCGACTTCAGCACCCTTGTTCCATCCGAGGCCGGCCGTTTCGACGGGATCACCCGCCCCTATTCGCCAGCCGAGGTCGAGCGATTGCACGGCTCGATCCCTATCGAGCACAGCCTCGCCCGCCGCGGCGCCAATCGCTTATGGGCCCTTCTTCACAGCGAGGATTATGTGCAGGCGCTGGGCGCGGTCACCGGCAACCAGGCGATGCAGATGGTCCGCGCGGGGCTCAAGGCCATTTATCTTTCGGGCTGGCAGGTCGCTGCCGACGCCAACACGGCCGGCGCCATGTATCCCGATCAATCGCTCTATCCCGCCAATGCCGGGCCGGAGCTCTGCCGCCGGATCAACCGCGCCCTCCAGCGCGCGGACCAGATCGAGCATATGGAAAGCGGCGCCCAGGATGGATCAGGGGTGCGCGACTGGTTCGCGCCGATCCTGGCCGACGCCGAAGCGGGCTTCGGCGGGCCCTTGAACTGCTTCGAGATCATGAAGGCCTATATCGAGGCGGGCGCCGCCGGCGTCCATTTCGAGGACCAGCTCGCCGCCGAGAAGAAGTGCGGCCATCTCGGCGGCAAGGTGCTGATTCCGACCCAGGCGCATATCCGCAACCTCGACGCCGCGCGCCTCGCGGCGGACGTGTGCGGCGTGCCGACTCTGCTCGTCGCGCGCACCGACGCCGAGAGCGCGAAGCTGATCACCTCCGACGTCGACGAGCGCGACGCCCAATTCCTGACCGGCGAGCGCACCGCCGAGGGCTTCTTCCGCCTCAAGGAGGGCACCGGCCTTGCCCATTGCATCGAGCGCGGCCTCGCCTTCGCGCCGCACGCCGACCTCCTCTGGTGGGAAACCAGCCATCCCGATCTCGACGAGGCCCGCATCTTCGCCGAGGCGATCCAGCGCGAGCATCCCGGCAAACTGATGGCCTATAATTGCAGCCCAAGCTTCAACTGGGCGGCGAAGCTGGATCAGGCGACGATCGCCAAGTTCCAGCACGAGCTGGGCGCGATGGGCTACAAGTTCCAGTTCGTGACGCTGGCCGGCTTCCACAGTCTCAACCACGCCATGTTCGAGCTGGCATCCGGCTATCGGATGCGCGGCATGGCCGCTTATTCCGAGCTCCAGCAGGAAGAGTTCGCCAGCGAATCCGACGGCTACACGGCGACGCGCCACCAGCGCGAGGTCGGCACCGGCTATTTCGACCTGGTCGCGCAGACGCTCGCGGGCGGCGAATCGTCCACCGCCGCGCTCGCCGAATCGACCGAGGCGGCCCAGTTCACCCGCGCCGCAGCCTGAGGAGAGCAAGATGAGCACGCTTTATTGGGTGGTCGGAGGGGATTATCAGGATGCGGATTTCCGCGCGCTCGTTCCCGGCACCGAGAAGATGGTCGGGCCGTTCGACGACGAGCGCAGGGCGCGCAACGAATGGATCCGCCTGACCTATTGCCCCAACGTATCGGCCACGACGCGCTACAGCATCGCGGCCGAAGGGCGTGGAGCGCGGTGACGGCATTGGATTTGGCCGAACCGGCGGCGCGGGCTACACCATCCGCCGTGTCCCGGTCCGACGAGATTCTGAACCCCGAGGCGCTGGCGTTCGTGGCCGGGCTTCACCGCCGTTTCGACGGGCGGCGCCAGGCGCTGCTCGCGGCGCGGCTCGAGCGGCAAAAGGCGTTCGACGCCGGCGCCTTGCCCGATTTCCTGACCGAGACCACGCACATCCGCGAGACCGACTGGACCGTCGCGCCGATTCCGGCCGACCTCATGGACCGCCGCGTCGAGATCACCGGCCCGACCGACAGGAAGATGGTGATCAACGCGCTCAATTCGGGCGCGCAGGCGTTCATGGCCGATTTCGAGGACGCGACGTCGCCGACCTGGGCCAATTTGATCGAGGGCCAGGCCAATCTCTACGATTATTGGCGCGGGGCCCTCTCCTTCGACGACCCCGCGACCGACAAGCATTATGCGCCCAAGGACAAGCCGGCGGTCCTGATGGTGCGGCCGCGCGGCTGGCATCTCGACGAGCGCCATCTCGGCGTGGCGGCGAGCCTGTTCGATTTCGGCCTCTATTTGTGGCACAACGCCCACGCCGCGATCGAGGCGGGCTCGGGTCCCTATTTCTACCTTCCGAAGCTGGAGAGCCATCACGAAGCCGCTTTGTGGAGCGACGTGTTCGCTTATTCGGAGGAACGGCTCGGCCTGCGGCGCGGCACGATCAAGGCGACGGTGCTGATCGAGACCATAACGGCCGCGTTCGAGATGGACGAGATCCTGCACGCGCTCCGCGACAATATCGTCGGCCTCAATTGCGGCCGCTGGGACTATATCTTTTCGACGATCAAACGGCTGGGGCGGACGGCGGAGCGGCTGACGCCCGACCGCGCGGCGATGACCATGGATAAGGCCTTCCTCGCCGCTTATTCGCTCAAGCTGATCGAGACCTGCCATCGCCGCGGCGCGTTCGCGATGGGCGGGATGGCCGCGCAAATCCCGGTCAAGGGCGACGAGGCCGCCAATGCCATCGCCTTCGAACGCGTCCGCGCCGACAAAAGGCGCGAGGCGGCGAACGGCCATGACGGCACCTGGGTCGCGCACCCCGGCATGGTGCAAGCGGCGATGGAAGCGTTCGACCGGCCCAACCAGCTCGACCGCAGGATCGAAAGCGGAGTCACGAGCGAGGACATGCTGAAGCTGCACGAAGGCCCGCGCACCGAAGCGGGCGTCCGCGAGAACATCCGCGTCGGCGTCCAATACATCGCCGCCTGGCTAAGCGGCCGCGGCGCAGTGCCGCTCTACAATCTGATGGAGGATGCAGCCACGGCGGAGATTTGCCGGACCCAGCTCTGGCAATGGCTTAGGTTCGAGGCGCCCCTCGACGACGGCCGAGTGCTGATCCGGCCTCTGTTCGACGCGTTGCTCGAGGAGGAAATGGCGGCGATCCCGCCAGGCGAGCGGCTCGAAGAAGCGCGAAGCCTCTTCGAATCGCTCGTCCTGGCAGAGGAATGCGACGAGTTCCTGACGATCCCGGCCTACGCCAGGATCGACTAGGCGGGCAGCGCGCCCTTGGCCTGGGCGACGATCGCCTTGAAGGCGTCGCCCTCGTGCATCGCGATGTCGGCGAGAACCTTGCGGTCGAGATCGACGCCGGCGAGCTTCAGTCCGTGCATGAACTGGCCGTAGGTGATGCCCTCGGCGCGGACCGCGGCGTTGATCCGCTGGATCCAGAGCGCCCTGAACGAGCGCTTCTTCACCTTGCGATCGCGATAGGCGTATTGCCCGGCCTTCTCGACCGCCTGACGGGCGATGCGGATCGTGTTCTTGCGGCGGCCGTAATAGCCCTTCGCCTGATCGAGGAGGCGCTTGTGCTTGGTGCGGGTGGTTACACCCCGTTTGACGCGTGCCATGGCTCAAATACCTCCTATTTCAGGCCGTAGGGCGCCCAAAGCTTCACCCGCGCCGTATCGGCGTCGGCGAGCACTTCGGTGCCGCGGTTCTGGCGGATATATTTGCCATTGTGGCTGATCAGGCGGTGGCGCTTGCCGGCGACGCCGTGCGTCACCTTGCCGGTGGCGGTGAGCTTGAAGCGCTTCTTGACCCCGCTCTTGGTCTTCAATTTGGGCATTTTCGTCTCCTTGCCACCACTAAAGGCGGACGTTTGAGAACAGCCACGGCAGCCCTTTTGGCCGGGCGGTTCGATCTCTCCAGAATCTGGAAGAGCGGCGCCTATAACCGCCGCCCTCTCGAAACGCAACTCAGTCGAACAGGCTGGAGACGGAGAGCCTTCCGTTGCGGACGATCCCCCGGATCGTCCGCCTCCGCCGCCCGAGATCAATCAAAGAGGCTGGAAACGGATGACTCGTCGGCGATGCGCCGGATCGCCTCCGCCAGCAGCGGGGCGATGGTGAGCAGGCGGATCTTGGCGCTCGCCTCGGCGGCGTCGTAGGCGGCGATCGAATCGGTGATGACGAGCTCGGAGAGGACCGAATTGTCGACCCTGGCCGCGGCGCCGCCCGAAAGGACGCCGTGGGTGCAATAGGCGACGACGTCCTCGGCGCCGTCCACCTTCAGCGCGGCGGCGGCATTGCAGAGCGTGCCCGCCGAATCGACGATGTCGTCGATAAGGATGCAAAAGCGTCCCGAAACGTCGCCGATGATGTTCATCACCTCCGATTCGCCGGGCTTCTCGCGGCGCTTGTCGACGATGGCGAGCGGCGCGTTGTCGAGCCTCTTGGCGAGCGCGCGGGCGCGGACGACGCCGCCGACGTCGGGTGAAACGACGGTGATGTTCCGGCCCGAAAAGCGCGCCTTGATGTCTTCGGAGATGACCGGCGCGGCGTAGAGATTGTCGGTCGGGATGTCGAAGAAGCCCTGGATCTGGCCGGCGTGGAGATCGACCGAAAGCACCCTGTTGGCGCCGGCGACGGTGATAAGGTTGGCGACCAGCTTGGCCGAGATCGGCGTTCGGGGTCCGGGTTTGCGGTCCTGCCGGGCATAGCCGAAATAGGGGAGGACGGCGGTGATCCGCTTGGCCGAGGCGCGCCGGAGCGCGTCGATGCAGATCAGGAGCTCCATCAGATTGTCGTTGGCGGGGTAGGAGGTCGACTGAACCACGAACACGTCCTCGCCGCGGACGTTTTCGAGGATCTCGACGAAAATCTCCTCGTCGGCGAAGCGCCGCACGCTTGCCTCGGTGATCGGCATTTCGAGATAGCGGGCGATCGCCTGGACCAGAGGCACGTTCGAATTGCCGGACATCAGCTTCATGGCGCCCCTCTGACGGGGAGGGCGGGCGAAGGCAAGAGCGTTGCCGGACGTTCCGACTCTGCTAGAGCCGCGCCCATGTCCGCTAACGCTCAGGTCGTCACCCGCTTCGCCCCGTCGCCGACCGGCCGGCTCCATGTCGGCAACATCCGCGCGGCGCTCCACAATTGGCTGTGGGCGAGGAAGAATGGCGGCCGCTTCATCCTGCGGCTCGACGACACCGACTTGGAGCGGAGCAGCGAGGAATTTGCGGAACGCATCCGCGAGGATCTTGCCTGGCTCGGCCTCGCGGCCGACGAGGAGCATCGCCAGTCGGAGCGCTTCGCGGCCTATGAAGCGGCGCTCGAGCGGCTGATCGCTTCGGGCCGGGCCTATCGCGCCTACGAGACCGCGCAGGAGCTCGATCTGAAGCGCAAGGTCCAGCTCGGCCGGGGCAAGCCGCCGGTCTACGATCGGGCCGCGCTCGCGCTGAGCGACGCCGAGCGGGCGGCGCTGGAAGCGGAAGGCCGGCGGCCGCACTGGCGCTTCAGGCTCGATCATGCCGCCCGGATCGAATGGGAGGATTTGATCCGCGGCGCCCAGCATCTCGATCCGTCGCTGCTCAGCGATCCGGTGATCCGGCGCGAAGACGGGAGCTGGCTCTACATGCTGCCGAGCGTCGTCGACGATATCGAGATGGGCGTTACCCACGTCGTGCGCGGCGAGGACCATGTCACCAACACCGGGCTTCAGCTCCAGATGTTCGACGCCCTGGGCGCTCCGCCCCCCGCCTTCGCGCACGAGGCGCTGCTGACGAGCTCCGAAGGCAAGCTCGCCAAACGCCTGGGCTCGACCGGAGTCGAGGCCATGCGCGAGGCCGGGATCGAGCCCGCCGCTCTGGTCTCGAAGCTCGCGCGGATCGGCACCAGCCTTGCCGTCGAGCCGTTCGCCGACATGGACCCGCTGGTCGAGAGCTTCGATTTCGCCGGCTTCGGCCGCGCTCCAGCGCGGTTCGACATGGACGAGCTCGTCGGCCTCAACGCCCGCATCGTCCACGGGCTCGACTATGAGGCGGTCAGCGACCGGCTGCCCGCCGGCATGGCCGAGGCGGACTGGACCGCGATCCGCCCCAATCTTTCGCGAGTCGCCGAAGCCGCCGACTGGTGGGAGATCCTGCACGGCCATGTCGAGCAGGGGGCGGCGGCGGAGGACCGTGCCTTCCTGGGCGAGGCGGCGGCGGCGGCCGAAGCGATCGACTGGGGCGAATCGCCCTGGCCGCAGCTGGTGGCGCGGCTCAAGGAGACCAGCGGGCGCTCGGGAAAATCTTTGTTCCACCCGCTCCGCCGCGCGCTCACCGGCCGCGACAGCGGTCCCGAAATGGCGGCGCTTCTCCCTCTGATCGGCCGCGAAGAAGCACTCGCCCGGCTCCGCGCCGCCGCGGCCTAGCGTCGCTATTCCGGCGCGATCGGCGGGCGCATTAATGGTATAGTATAACATAACGACATAGTGTATCATCCGTCACGGGTCGGTCGCATCCGCAGGGGCCGGCCTCAAGGACGAGGAGATGCGCCATGCCAGAATCCGGCTATTTCGAGCAGAAAAGGGGCAGCCCCACCGGGTTCGCCGCCGTCGTCGCCATCCACGCCGCCGTGCTGGGGGCTTTGATCCTGATGAAGGGACCGCAGTTCATCATACCGCCGCGGCCGCCGCTGGTGATCACGCCGATCCCGCTGGCGGTCGATCCGCCGCCCGTGCCGCCCAGGACCGAGGAAACCCGACGGCCGACAATGATCGACCGGACAACCCCGATCTTCGACAACATTATTGACGATCCCGTGATCGACCAGCGCCCGCCCGATCCGCCCCGGCCCCCCGACCGCATCGCCGACGTCGCCCGGGTCGAGGTGTTGCCGCCGGTTCGCCGCGAGGCCGAGCTGATCGGCGGCGATCTCCAGCCGCCTTATCCGGCATCCGAGGAGCGCGCGCAGCGCGGCGGCAGCGTCCGCCTGCGCGTCACCATCGGGCTCGACGGCCGGGTCGTCGCGGTCCAGCGCCTCTCGGCGACCAGCGCCGCCTTCTGGCGCGCGACCGAGCGCCAGGCGCTGAGCCACTGGCGGTTCCGGCCGGCCACGGTCGACGGCCGCCCGGTCGAGACAAGCAGGGTGATGACCGTTACCTTCCGGATCGGCAACGCCTGACCTACGCGCGGGCTGGCGGAAGCGGCGCGGGGCCATTATCTTGGCCCCATGCCCTTTCCCCGGCCCGCCTCCCCCCGCGCCCTCTGGGCGGACCTTCGCACCTTTTGGAGCACGCGGCCGCGCCACCAGTGGGTCGCCGCCTTCTTCGCCGTTTTGATCCCGATCGGAATCGTCACCGCCTTTTTCTTCGACACGCGCTCGGGCATCGTGCCGCGCGAGCAGGTGATGTTCATCGACAGCTGGCCCACGACCCGCACCGACGCCGAGATCAAGGCCAAGCAGAAGTCCGACGCGGCCGCGCGCGAAGCGGCGCGGCGGGCGCGCCAGCGCGAGTTCCAGCGGCTCGACGAGAGCCTGAACCGGATGGGCATTTGACCGACGCGGCCTGGATGGAGGCGGCGGTCGCGCTCGGCGAGCGCGGCCGCGGCCAAACCGCGCCCAACCCCAATGTCGGCTGCCTGGTCGTGAAGGACGAGATCGTGGTTGGGCGCGGCTGGACGCAGGCAGGCGGGCGGCCGCACGCCGAGGCGGTGGCGCTCGAAGAGGCCGGCGAGGCGGCGCGCGGCGCGACCGTCCATGTCACGCTCGAGCCCTGCGCCCACCAGAGCCGGCGCGGGCCCGCCTGCTCCGATCTGCTCGTCGCGGCGCGGCCGGAGCGGGTCGTCATCGCGCTCGCCGACCCCGATCCGCGCACCGACGGAGACGGCATCGAGCGGCTGCGCGCCGCGGGAATCGGGGTGGAGATCGGCGTCGGCGCCGAAGCGGCGGCGCGCTCGATGGCCGGGTTCCTCACCCGCATCCGGCTCGGCCGGCCGTTCGTCACCTTGAAGCTCGCCATGTCGATCGACGGCATGATCGCGACCGCCTCGGGCGAGAGCAAGTGGATTACGGGCGAGGAGGCGCGCGCGCACGCCCATCTCGAACGCGCCAGATCCGACATGATCCTGGTCGGCCGCGGCACCTATGAGGCCGACAATCCCCGGCTCGACGTGCGGCTGCCCGGGCTCGAGGACCGCTCGCCGCGCCGCGCGCTGCTGACCACGGGGCCGCCCGTCGAAGGGTGGACCCGGCTTAGCAGCCCGCAGGCGATCCGCACCCTCGCCGACGTCAACGATCTGCTCGTCGAGGGCGGCGCGGAGACGGCCGCTTCCTTCCTCCACGGCGACTTAGTCGACCGGCTGCTCATCTACCGCGCCCCGATCCTGATCGGCGCGGGCAAGGCCGGTCTTGGGCCGGTGGAGCAGGCCGCCTTGTCCGAAGCGCATGGCCGCTGGCGCCGCGCCGAGACGCACCAGCTTGGCATCGACACGCTCGAAGTCTACGAGCGCATCCGATGAGCATCATCAGGAAAAGTGGGAACCGGTTTTCCGCCCGGATGATGCGGCGACAAGAGACCTGATGTTTACCGGGATCATCACCGACGTCGGCCGGATCGAGGCGGTCGAGGCGCGCGGCGACCTGCGCGTCACAATCGGCTGCGGCTACGACATGGGAAGCGTCGATCTCGGCGCGTCGATCGCCTGCTCGGGCGTCTGCCTCACAATTGTCGACAAAGGGGAAGGCTGGTTCGCGGTCGACGTCTCGGCCGAGACGCAGAGTCGGACCGCGCCCGCCATGTGGGCGCAAGGCGCGGCGCTCAACCTCGAACGCGCGCTCAGGGTGGGCGACGAGCTCGGCGGTCATATCGTCACCGGCCATGTCGACGGCGTCGGCGAGGTCGCGGCGGTCGAGCCCGACGGCGATTCGGTGCGGATCGGGATCGTCGCCGGGCCCGAGCTCGCGCCTTATGTCGCGGTCAAGGGCTCGCTCGCGCTCGACGGCGTGTCGCTGACCGTCAACCGGGTCGAAGCACTCCCCGGCGGCGGCGTCGCCTTTTCCGTCAACATCATACCGCACACGCTCGCCCAATCGACGTTCGGCGCGGTCGGGACCGGCGACCGGATCAACATCGAGATCGACATATTGGCGCGCTATCTGGGGCGCATGCTCGAAGCGCGCGCCAGCTCCGTGTGATTCCGGCTTGCAGCATCACATTGCGGTGTGATACGCCGCCGCGATGAGCACGATCCTGATCGACCGCCTGTGCGACATGGTCGCCGCCGGCGAGATGAGCCGCGCCGGCCTCGCCCGCGCTTCCGGCCTCCACCCCAATTCCTTGCGCAAGCTCGGCGACACCGACTGGAACCCGACCGCCGACACGCTCGGCAAGCTCGAGAAGTTCCTCGCCAGCGGCAGCCGCGGCGTCATGGCGAGCGCCGAGGCGATCATCGACGAGGCGCGCAACGGGCGTATGTTCATCCTGGTCGACGACGAGGACCGCGAGAATGAGGGCGACCTCGTCATTCCGGCCCAGATGGCGACGCCCGACGCGATCAACTTCATGGCCAAGCACGGCCGCGGCCTGATCTGCCTCGCGCTCGCCAAGGAGCGCGTCGACCAGCTCGGCCTGCAGCCGATGAGCCGGACCGGCGGCACCCGGCTCGAAACCGCCTTCACCGCCTCGATCGAGGCCAAGGAGGGCGTCACCACCGGCATCTCGGCCGCCGACCGGGCGCGCACCGTCTCGGTCGCCATCGACGCGGCCAAGGGACCCGAGCATATCGTCTCGCCGGGCCACGTCTTTCCCCTGATTGCGCGCGAGGGCGGCGTCCTCGTCCGCGCCGGCCACACCGAGGCCGCGGTCGACGTCGCCCGCTTGGCCGGATTGAACCCGTCGGGCGTGATCTGCGAGATCATGTCGGAGGACGGGAGCATGGCGCGGATGGACGATCTGTTCGCCTTCGCCCAGCTCCACAATTTGCGCATCGGCACGATCCGCGACCTCATCGCCTATCGCCTCCGCAAGGACCGGATCGTCGAGCAAACCGCCGAGGCCCAGTTCGAAAGCCGCTGGGGCGGCACCTGGACCGCCAAGACCTTCCTCAACAAGGCGTCGGGCATGGAGCAGATCGCCCTGGTCAAGGGCCGGGTCGATCCGGAAAGGCCCGTCCTGGTCCGGATGCACGCGCTCAGCATCGTCCCCGACGTCTTCGCCGAGGAGGGCGCGCGCGGCGGCCTGCTCGAAGGCGCGATGCGGGCGATCGCCAAGGAGGGCGCGGGCGTGATCGTGGTCATCAACCGGCCGATGCCGGACGCGCTGTCGCAGGCGCTGAAGGTGCGCGCCGGCGCGTCGGCGCCCGCCGATTCCGAGCAGCTTCGCGACTATGGCGTCGGCGCCCAGATCCTCGCCGAGCTGGGCGTGCACGACATGATCCTCCTGACCAACAGCCACCACACGCCGGTGGCGCTCGGCGGCTACGGCCTCGCCATCGTCGGCGAGCGGCCGATTTCCCTCGCGGAGGCTTGAGCATGGCCCGGATCCTGATCGTCGAGGCGCGCTTCTACGCGCATCTGAACGATTTGCTGCTCGCCGGCGCGCGCGCCGCGGTCGAGCAAGCGGGCCACAGCCACGAGACGGTCACCGTCCCCGGCGCGCTCGAAGTCCCCGGCGCCGTCGCGATCGCCGCCGAGAGCGGCCGCTATGACGGCTTTGTCGCTTTGGGCGTCGTCATCCGCGGCGAAACCTTTCATTTCGAGATCGTCGCCGGCGAAAGCGCCCGCGCCCTGATGGCGCTGACGCTGGACGGCCTCGCCATCGGCAACGGCATCTTGACCGTCGAAAACGAGGCCCAGGCCCTCGCCCGTGCGGATCCGCGGGACAAGGACAAAGGCGGCGAGGCGGCTAAGGCGGCGCTCGCCATGATCGCGCTGAGAGAGCGGTTCGCCTGACGCCGGCTCACGGGGGCGATCGGCTCGTCCGGCTCTCTAGCCGTTGATCCGCGCCCAGATCATCAACGCAACAAGGCCGGAAGCATGTCGTCCAGAAGCAAGTGCCCCCATGACGAGGCCCTTAGCTCGTCCTTCCGGCTCACATCCTTCTTGCTCTCCTTGATCCTCTTCTTAGGTGCAAATCCTAGGTGCACAATATGCTTGTCCAAGACGTCCTGAACGCACTTCGTGCTCGGAACGAGGTCGGAATCCTCGCTCACCAAAACCCCGATGTCATACAAATCTCTGGTTGCAAGCGCCAACAGATCTATAGCGATCTTCGTATCGACACCGCGCTCAACAAAATGGTCAGCCGAGTGACCGCAATCGCTGCAAGCAACGGGGTCGTTTATCTGCATGGATATGTCGACGGTGTAACCAGGAAGCTGATCTAGGTCGTCCTGAAGCCACTTTTTGAATAACCCCTCCTCGCCTCTGTCCTTCAGCCATTGCTTGACGAGACTCTCTTCCTCATTCTCAGGGTGACTTTCATCAAATGGTTTGACGGACGCGTAAATCTTGATTGCTCTCATCTCCAACTCAGCCGAGACGTGATCCATGCGGGCAAGATGGTCCAATATGACACCGGGGAAGGCATCCCATTTGAAGTTTTCGTGGGGAGATGATTTAGTAACAGACTCCCACCGCCTTGCGAAATTCGAGTAGTCTACAAAGACCCTCACGCGCGCCTTGCCGTTCTTCCCCGAACTCATCGAAGCTCATCCTCAAAAATCAAGTCGCCACATTATTGCTATCGGAGCACTAGCTCGACGCGCGGGAGAGGTAGAGCTGCCTCCACTCCTCCTCGGGAAATATGTCGGGCAGTATATCCTCGAGCAAGACATGCCCCCAAGCCGCGCTGCGCACTTTCTCCCCATTCCGTTTGAGGCCAACGTGCACAATCTGTTTGTCTAGAACCTCCTGAACACACATGATGCTCGGAATAAGCTCGGGATCGTCCATCACCAACACCCCGACATCATAGAGGTCTTCCACCGCCCAGGATAGGATGTCACATGCAACCCTTGTCTTGAGGCCTTTTTCTACCTCAGGAGTGATCTTGACCCCACAAACTGGATTTCGACAAACCTCCGGGGGGTCATAGGTTCTCTCGCTCTGGTGAACGTTAAAACCTGGAAGCCTATCCAAATGCTCGCGGAGCCACGTCCTTAACGGGTTCTCCGAGCCATCATTCTTTGGGGATACTGATGCATAGACATCGACCGCGCGCATCTCTTTTGGAGCATCTGCAATATACTCCATCATGTCCAAACGACCCATTAGCGCCCTTGCCAGCTTGTCCCAGCGTACTGACTCGGCTTCAGACTGAGCCTTCCTTTCGTCTGCTAGTGTTATCTTGCGGCCCTTAAGCTCCGCGAGAGATTTCTGGCACGACCGAGCAAACTCCCAGTGATCCAGGAACACTCGAACTCGGACTACGTCATGCGTGCGGGCTCGTCCTGATCGAATCCAGTCCATTCGTCTCCCCCCTTGAGACTAACCGCAGGTGCGCGTCGAGCACGTCCTAGATAATCTTATGGCAAGTGTCTCGACTCTCAATCATGGGAGCGTATAGCCAAATCGGAGGCGTGTCGATTGCCGAGCGAGTCCGGTGTCGGGACAGGCGAGGCCGCTTTGTCTAGGATGGAGAACCGCTTGACGACAGCCGCCGCGCCGACCTAGCGCCTGCGGTTCGCCATGAGCAGGACCTGTTCCACTTTCCCCATGCATATCCCGCGCCTGGCTTTCCCCGCCCTGATCCTGGCCAACCTCTTTCTGGCGGCGGGGCCTTGGCTGGTGCGCGAGGCCGACGTCGGGCCGGTCGCGGCGGGCTTCTGGCGCTTGGCGCTGGCGCTGCCCTTCCTCGCCTGGCTGGGCTGGCGGCAGAGCGGGGGGCGGCCCTTTCCCGGCTGGGCGCTGATCGCCGCCGTCGCCGCGGGCGGGATCTTCTTCGCCGCCGATCTCGCCGCCTGGCACGAAGGCATCTTGCGGACCAAGCTCGCCAACGCGACCCTGTTCGGCAATTTCGCGAGCTTCCTGTTCGCGATCTACGGCTTCTTCCTGCTCCGCAGCCTGCCGCGCCCCGCGCAGGGGTTCGCGCTCCTCCTCGCCGCGGCCGGGTCGGTCCTTCTTCTCGGCAGCAGCTACGAGCTGTCGGCGACGCATTTCACCGGCGATCTCCTCGCGCTGCTCGCCGGCCTCTTTTACACCTTTTACCTGATCGCGGTCGATCGGGCGCGGCGGACGATGCGGCCCTGGCCGGTGCTCGCCATCGCCACCGCCGCCGGCGCGCTGCCGATCCTCTTCCTCGCGGTCGCGCTCGGCGAGCGGGTGATGCCGGGCGACTGGACGGCGGTCGTCGCGCTCTCGATCTCGAGCCAGCTGATCGGCCAGGGCCTGCTCGTCTACGCCATCGGCCATTTGTCCCCGGTCGTCGTCGGCCTCGCCTTTCTCACCCAGCCGATCGCGTCCGCGGCGATCGGCTGGGCGGCCTATGACGAGCGTCTGTCGGCAGGCGACGGCATCGGCGGCCTGCTGATCTGCGCCGCTTTGGTGCTGATCCGCCTGCCGGCGCGAGGGCTTGCAACGAACGGCGGCGCGGCTCATTGAAATCGCGATGACTGCCGCCGCCGACATGAATTTGGATGAGTTGCGCTCCGCGCTCGCGCCGCTCATCCCCGCTCATGCCGGGTTCGACGGCTGGACGGAGGCGGCGCTGGCCAGGGCTGCGGGCGAGCTTGGTGTCCCCGCCGACCGCGCGCGGCTCGCCTTCAAGGCTGGTGCGACGCAGATGATCGACGCCTGGTTCGACGCCATCGACAAAGCGATGCTCGAGGCCTTCCCGGCCGACCGGATCGCGGCGATGAAGGTACGGACACGGATCCGCGAGCTCATCCTGTTTCGCCTGGAGGCCGTCCGGCCGCACCGCGAGGCGCTGCGCCGCGCGGTCGCCCTCCTCGCCCTCCCACAGAACGCGCCCGCCGGCGCCGGCCTCGCCTGGCGCAGCGCCGACCGCATCTGGCGCCTCGCCGGCGACGAGGCGACCGACTTCAACCATTATACCAAGCGCGCTTTGCTGATCGGCGTCTACGGCTCGACCACCTTCATCTTCCTCGACGACGACAGCGAGGATTTGGCCGAGACCGCCGCCTTCCTCGACCGCCGGATCGACGGCGTGATGCGCTTCGAAAAGGCCAAGGCGCGCTGGAGCCGCGGCGACCGCCGCATTTCGCTCAGCCGCTTCCTCGGCCGGCTGCGCTACCCCGCCGTCTGACGCTATTGATAATCACTCGCAGCTTGGCTAGTCCCCGCTCTCTCACCTGATTGCGGGGAAATATGCGCGACCGCCTTTCCGGGCTGAAATGGCTGCTGCCGCTGCTCCTCCTCGCGTTCGCGGCGCCGGCGCGGGCAGACGATGCGGCGGTGCAGACCGCGTGGCGGCTGCTCGATTATGTCGCGGTCGACTATCGCGGCGCCGTCCAGGGCGGCCGCATTATCAGCCAGGCCGAATATGACGAGATGCGCGAATTCTCGGCCTCGGTCAGCCAGCGCCTCGGCGCGCTGCCGGCGACGCCCGAGCGGGCGCGATTGGTGGCGGACGCCAGGCAAGTCGAGGCGGCGGTGGCGCGCAGGGCGCCGCCGGAAGAGGTGGACCGGATGGCCCGCGCTTTGGCCGCGCGGCTTCTCGCCGCCTATCCGGTTCCGCTCGCGCCCGCGGCCGCGCCCGATCTCGCCGCCGGCGCGCGGCTCTATGCGGCGAATTGCGCCTCCTGCCATGGCGCGACCGGCCTCGCGGACACGCCGGCGGCGCGTGCGCTCGACCCGCCGGCGATCGCCTTTGCCGATCGCGCGCGGGCGCGCGAGCGCAGCGTCTTTGCGCTCTACCAGGTGATCGAGCAGGGTCTCGAAGGCACCGGCATGCAGAGCTTCGCCCACCTTGCGCCCGCCGACCGCTGGGCGCTCGCCTTCCATGTCGGGCGCTTCGCCTACCCGGCAGCTCTCGCTGAACAGGGGCGCCGCTATTGGCAGGCCGATCCGGCCTTGCGCGCGCGAATCCCCAATCTCCAGGCGCTCGTCCAGATCACCCCCGCCACGCTTGCCCGCGACTATGGCGAGGAGAAGGCCGACCCGGTGACCGCATATCTTCGCGGCGATCCCGCTGCGCTCGTCCAGCCTGGCGGGTCGCAATCGCTGAGCGTCTCGCACGAATTGCTGCGCCAGGCGCTAGGCGCCTACACCCGCGGCGAGCGCGACCGGGCCGGCGAGCTGGCGCTCGCCGCCTATCTCGACGGATTCGAACCGGTCGAGGCCTTGCTTCGCGCCCGCGACGCGACTCTGGTCGCCGAGGTCGAAGGCGCGATGGGCCAGCTTCGCGCCGCGATCGCGCGCGGCGCGCCGGTCGCCGATGTGACGACGCGGGTGGAGCGGCTCCAGGCCTTGTTCAGCTGCGCCGAGGCCAAGCTGGCGCCCGAGGCCGGCAGCGACACTTCGACCTTCCTGGGCGCGCTCGCCATCCTGCTGCGCGAGGGGCTCGAGGCGCTGCTGATCGTGGTCGCGATGATCGGCTTCCTCGGCAAGGCCGGGCGCCGCGACCTGCTCAAATATGTCCATGCCGGCTGGATCGGCGCGCTCGTCGCGGGAGTCGCGACCTGGTGGGCGGCGAGCCGTCTCATCACCATCTCGGGCGCCGACCGCGAGCTGACCGAAGGCTTCGGCTCGCTGATCGCGGCCGCGATCCTGCTCTTCGTCGGCATCTGGATGCACGGCAAGGCGCAGGCCGGCGCCTGGCAGGCCTATGTCCGCCTGAAGCTCGACAGGGCGCTGACGCGGGGCTCGGCCTGGTTCCTGTTCGCATTGGCCTTCATCGCCGTCTATCGCGAGGTGTTCGAAACGATCATCTTCTTCGCCGCCATGGGCGGGCAGGGGAACGGCGCGGCGCTCGCCGGCGGCGTGGGGGTCGCCGTCGCGCTGCTCGCACTCATCACCTGGGCGATGCTGCGTCTCTCCGCGCGGCTGCCGATCGCCAAGTTCTTCGCTTATTCGGCGGCCCTGATCGCGGTGCTCGCCGTGGTGCTGGCGGGCAAGGGCATGGCGGCGCTGCAGGAGGCCGGGATGATCGGGATCACCCCGCTCGCCGGCTTCCCGCGTTCGATGCTGCTCGGCGTCTATCCGACCCTCGAGACCCTGCTCGCACAGGGCGTGATAGTCGTGCTGCTGGCGGCGGGCTTCCTCTACACCAGTCGCAGGCCCGCCGCTGCCTAGCCAAGTCTTGGCGGGCGAGCCGGCTTGGCCTATGCCGAGGCAAGCTTATTCGGGAGGATGAAATGGCGGGCGTGAACAAGGTGATTCTGGTCGGCAATCTCGGCGACGATCCGGAGGCGCGCTCCTTGAACAATGGCGGCGAGGTCGTGAACATGCGCGTCGCAACGTCGGAAAGCTGGAAGGACCGCGACGGCAACCGCCAGGAGCGGACCGAATGGCATCGCGTCGTCATCTTCAACGAGAATCTCGGGCGGGTCGCCAAATCCTATCTGAAGAAGGGCTCCAAGGTTTACCTCGAAGGCCAGATCCAGACCCGCAAGTGGCAGGACCAGTCCGGCCAGGACAAATATTCGACCGAGGTGGTGCTGCAGCGCTTCCGCGGCGAGCTGGTGCTGCTCGACAGCCGCGGCAGCGGGGGTGGCGGCGGCGGCAGCTTCGGCGACGATAATGTCGAGGGCGCCGGCAATGATT
>DASQFO010000097.1:0-4587 GCA_035633095.1 Allosphingosinicella sp.
GGTCGTCGGCCGACAGGCGAAGGAAAAGTTGTGGGAGCCGCTCGCCGCCTGGCTTTCCCGCACCGCAGCAAACTGCTAGGGGCGCGCCAACCCCTGATCCCGGAGACCCCATTCCATGACCGACGTCGTCATCACCGCCGCCAAGCGCACGCCCGTCGGCGCCTTTCTCGGGGCCTTCGCCGCCACCCCGGCCCACGAGCTCGGCCGCGTCGCCATCGAGGCGGCGCTGGAGCAGGCGGGCGTCGCGCCCGAGGACGTCTCCGAAGTCATCCTGGGGCAGGTTCTCACCGCCGCCCAGGGGCAGAACCCCGCGCGCCAGGCGTCGATGGCCGCCGGCATCCCCAAGGAAGTGCCCGCATGGGGCGTCAACCAGGTCTGCGGCTCGGGCCTTCGCGCCGTCGCGCTCGCCAGCCAGGCGATCCAGACCGGCGACGCCGTCATCGTCGTCGCCGGCGGCCAGGAGAATATGAGCCTCTCCACCCACGCCCAGCAATTGCGCGGCGGCACCAAGATGGGCCCGGTGGAGCTCGTCGACACGATGATCAAGGACGGCCTCACCGACGTTTTCAATGGCTATCACATGGGCATCACCGCCGAGAATCTGGCCGAGCAATATCAGCTTACCCGCGACGATCAGGACGCCTTCGCCACCGGGTCGCAGAACAAGGCCTCGGCCGCCCGCGCGTCGGGCCGGTTCAGGGACGAGATCGCGGCGGTCACGGTCAAGACCCGCAAGGGCGAGACCGTCGTCGACGCCGACGAGTTCATCCGCGACGGCGTCGAGCAGTCCGCGCTGGCCGGTTTGCGCCCCGCCTTCAAGAAGGACGGCACCGTCACCGCCGCCAACGCATCCGGCCTCAACGACGGCGCCGCCGCGCTTGTCCTGATGAGCCGCGAGGAGGCGGAGCGCCGCGGCGCTCCGATCCTGGCGCGCGTCGCCTCCTGGGCCTCGGCCGGCGTCGATCCCTCGATCATGGGCATCGGCCCGGTGCCCGCCTCGAAGCGCGCGCTCGAGAAAGCTGGCTGGACGATCGCCGATTTGGACCTCATCGAAGCCAATGAGGCCTTCGCCGCGCAGGCGCTGGCGGTCGGCAAGGAACTCGGCTGGGACGCGACCAAGGTCAACGTCAACGGCGGCGCCATCGCCATTGGCCACCCGATCGGCGCGTCGGGCGCCCGTGTCCTCACCACCCTGCTCTACGAAATGCAGAAGCGCGACGCCAAGAAGGGCCTCGCCACCTTGTGCATCGGCGGCGGCATGGGCATCGCGCTCTGCGTCGAGCGGGACTGAGCGACATCACGCTTTATCTGATCCTGTAGGCGGCTCGGCCGCTAGGCCGTCCCATTCCGAAACAGCGCTTCGGATGGGCCTTTGCGCGCCCGCGGGCGTACGGGTAATTTCGGCCGCGGACGGAGGCACGGGAATGATCGCGTTGGTCTGGCGGTACGAGGTTCTGGACGAGGCGCGGCCCGCCTTCGAGGCGACCTATGCGCCGACCGGGGCCTGGGCCCAGCTTTTCGCCCGCGCCGACGGCTTTCGCGGCACCGAATTGTTCAAGGCCGAGGACGGCTCCTATCTGACGCTCGACATCTGGAGCGCCCGCGCCGATTTCGACGCCTTCATGGCCGCGCACCGCGCCGAATACGAAGCGCTCGACCGCAGCACCGGGAGCTGGACCAGCTGCGAGCATCGCATCGGCGAATTCGAGGTGATGGGCTAGGGTCCGTACTCAATACCGGAGATGGCCGGGATCGGCCGGAGAGGCCGGCTGGGTAGGAGAGGGGCGAAGGGCGGGCCAGGCAGCCCGTCCAAGCCGCTCGACGCCGCCAGCCGGCCTCTCCGGCCGACCGCGGAGCGGCGGGCTGTCCTTTGCCGCCCGGCTACGTCGCAGCGTCGGTCACGATGCGTTTAGCATCGCTCCCTCCTCGCTCCTTGCCGGACAACAAATGCCAGCCCGTCACGACCACCTCCGGTATTGAGTACGGACCCTAGGCCTCCACCGGGTCCGCGGCTTCCCAATTGGCGCCGTCGAACGCGTAGCGCGCGCGGCTTCCGCCCTGGAACGCCGCGCCGTCCCACCCGATGACCTGGACGTTGACCTCGGTGTCGTGATGCGTTTCGATGAGGTTGAAGCTCTGGGCTTCGCCCTCGCGCAGCCGGGTCGAGGTGGCGGTGCCGGCCTGGATGACCAGGGACGGCCCCGCATTCTTCACCATTCGCCGCGCGCTCTGGGTGAAGCTGCGGTGGAAGTGGCCGGCGAGCAGGATATGGACGCCGGCGTCCGCCACGGCATCCAGCGCCTCGTTCTGGCGGCCGACGGCCTCGCTCTCTTCGCCCGCCTCGCCGATCGGCATTTCGAACAGCGGATGGTGGGTGACGAGGACCTTGGTCCGGTCCTGGGGCACGTCGCGGAAGCGGTCGCGGATGATCTCCATCTGCTCGTGGCTGATCCGCCCGTCCTTGAAGGTCAGCGATCGCGCCGTGTTGATCCCGAGCACGGCGAGCCGATCGCTTTCGAACCAGGGACAGAGATCGTCGTCGATGTAGCGCCGGTAACGGTGGAGCGGGCGGGTGAAGCGCTGCACCACGTCATACAGCGGCACGTCGTGATTGCCGGGGACGCCCAGCGTCTTGAGCCCCGCCGCCTCGAGCCGGTCGAGGAACGCCGCCGCTTCGCGATACTGGTCGACCGTGGCGCGCTGGGTGAAATCGCCGCTGATCGCGACGAGGTCGGGCCGTTCCGCGGCCAGCCACGCCTCGACCCCCGAGACGACCGCCGGGTCGTGCGCGCCGAAATGGACGTCGGAAAGGTGGGCGATCCGGGCCATTGCGCTTCAACGGACCAACGGGGAAAGGGTTCAGGCCCAGCGCCGCTCGAACCGCGAGCCCAAAGTCGTCAGCAGCTCGTACTGGCTGAGTCCCGATTGCGCCGCCGCTTCGGGCAGATCATAGTCGAGCTCGACCCAGTCTCCTTCCGCGAGGTCCGGCGCATCGTCGACGCGGATCGCGGTCAGATCCATCGACACCCGACCGACCACCGGCACGAATTTCTCGCCGATGCGCACCCGGCCGGTGCCCGAAAAGCCGCGCAAATAGCCGTCGGCATAGCCGATATTGAGGATCGCCAGCTCGTGCGGCCGCTCCGCGGTGAAGGTGCCGCCATAGCCGACCCGGTCGCCCGCCTCGATGCGCCGCCGCTGGACGATCTGCGCCTCGACATGCGCGACCTGGCGGACATGGCCGGCCGCCTCGCGCCGCGGCACGCCGCCGTAGAGCGCGAGGCCGGGACGGGTCAGGCCGAAAGCGTAATCCTCGCCCAGGCAGATGCCGGCGCTGTTGGCGAGGCTGAGCCGCCCCGCGCGCACCTTCCCGGCGACCGCGACAAACGCCTCGCGCTGCGCCGCGCTCGCCGGCCCGTCCTCGTCGGCTGAGGCGAGATGGCTCATCAAAGTCTCTATCTTGAGCCCGTCGAGCAGCCCCCCGGCAACGTCCGCGGCGGCCACGCCGAGCCGGTTGATGCCGGTATCGACCATCACGTCGCAGGCCCGCCCGGTCTCGCGCCAGCGCGCCACCTGCCCGGGGCTGTTGAGCACGGGCCGCGCGGGCGATTTGAGCGCCGCCGCCATGTCCTGCGGCAGCACGCCGTGCAGCACCGAGAGTTCGAGGTCGCCGGGCCAGGGCATCAGCGCCTCGGCCTCGGCCCAGGTGGCGACGAAGAAGTCGCGGCAGCCGGCCGCCTGCAGCCTTTTTACCGCCTCGCGCGCGCCCAGCCCGTAGCCGTCGGCCTTGACCGCCGCGCCGCAGGCCGCGCCGCCGCTCCGGTGGGCGAGCCAATGCCAGTTCGAGACGAGGGCGTCGCCGTCGAGTATCAGCCTGAGGGGCACGTGCACCATCCCGCCGCGATACGCGGGCGGATTGGCCGAGAGCAAGGCGGTTGACATAGTGTGTTATTCTTCTAATACACCGCGCAGGAACGGGAGCGGGCGATGACGGAACTGACGATGGCAGGCGTCGGCAAGAGGTATCGCCGCAAGGCGGTGCTGACCGAAGTGACGCACAATTTCAGGCCCGGGCTGACGCTGCTGACCGGCCCGAGCGGCGCCGGCAAGTCGACCCTGCTCCGGCTGGTCGCCACCGCCGAGAAGCCGAGCGCGGGAGCGATCGCCTGGAACGGCGATCCGCTGCCCGCGGGCCGCTCGAAGCTTCGCCACGCGCTCGGCTACGCGCCGCAGGCGGTGGATTTGCCCGAGGACCTCACCGCCCGCGAATTCGCCATGCATATCGCGGCGCTCAAGGGCCTCGATCTCGCCGCCGCCGACCGCCAGTTCGGCGCGATCACCGACCGGATCGGCCTCCATGCCGACATCAACAACCGCATTTCGACCTTTTCGGGCGGGATGCGGCGGCGGCTGATCTTCGCCCAGGCGATGCTCGGGAGCCCGCGCCTGCTCGCGCTCGACGAGCCGACCGCCGAATTGGACCGCGAGACCGCAAACAAGCTCGGCGACCTCATCCTCGAGCGCGCAGCCGAGGCGATCGTGATCATGACCACCCACCTGGCCGACGATCTCGCGCCGAAGGCCGCC
>DASQFO010000098.1:0-7005 GCA_035633095.1 Allosphingosinicella sp.
GGTCGCGGTGACCAGCTTCCGGCCAGGCGAGACCGGCGGGTATCGCCTGCAGGCCGCCGTCCCCGCCGCCGGCGCCGACATCACCGCGCTCGCGGCAGCCGTCCCGATCCGGATCGGCGCGACGGTGAACGGCCGCCTCGCCGACGGCGACGGGCGGCTGGCTTCGGGTGAATATAGCGATCGCTACCGCTTCACGGCGCGGCGCGGCCAGCGGGTGCGGATCGAATTGAGCGCCGACAAGATGGACACCTATTTGTTGCTCAACCGCCCGGACGGGACGCAGGACGCCAATGACGACGCCGGGGTGGACGGCCGGCCGTCGCTGAACAGCAGGATCGACACGGTCCTCGCCGAGGACGGCGAATATGTGATCGTCGCGACCACCTATCGCCCCGATGTGCGCGGCGACTACCGGCTGACCCTCGCCCAAAGCCCCGGCCATCCGCGCCAGATCGGCGTCGAAGGCGGCCAGCGCGTGATCGCGCTTCTGGTCGGCGTCTCCGAATATGGCGGGCGCACGTCCGACCTCGCCAATACAGACGCCGACGCGCGCGAGCTCTACAACAGCCTCGGCGCCGCCGGACTGCTCCACCCCGCGAGCCGGGTCCTGACCAACGAGCAGGCGACGACCAAGGCGGTGGCGGACGCCTTCGCGCGCGCGGCCGCGGCGGCCGGGCCGAACGACACCTTCCTGTTCTTCTTCTCCGGCCATGGCGACCAGGTCGACGTGCGGCCGGGCGCCGCCGAGCTCGACGGGCGTTCCGAGACGCTCGAGCTGCGCGACGCGGCGATGACCGACGCCGAGCTCGCGCCTTTGTTCGCGAGCGTGCGCGCGCGGCTGTCGCTGGTCGTGATCGACGCCTGCTATGCCGGCGGCTTCCGCAGCCTCGTCAACCGGCCGGGCGTGATGGGCCTGTTCAGCTCGGAAGAGGATCTGACCAGCCTCGTCGCCAGCCGCTTCAAGGCGGGCGGGTTCCTGTCCTACTTCCTGCGCGCGGGAATGAGCGGGGAAGCCGACGAGGACGGCGACCGGATCGTCACCGCCGGCGAGATCTCGACCTATGTTCGCCGCCGCTTCCGCCGCGAGGGCGACATCCCCGCCACCACCCGCGAGGACGACCGCAATTATCAGAATCTGCTGATCGAGCGCGGCGGCGTCCATGTCGAGGACGTGGTGGTGCGGCTGGGCGCGGCCGGCACGCGCATCGCCGCCGCGACGCCCCCGCCCGCGCGGGTCCCGGTGCGGCCGCGGGTCAGTGAAGCGAAGCGGCCAAGGCCCTAGCCGCCGACATTCGCCGAAGCGGGTCCCTCAGGCGATCTCGCCAAGCTCGAGGAGGTCGTACAAAGCGCGCCGGGCGGCCTCGACGCGTGCCGGCAGGGCCGGATCGGCAAGATTGTCGATCCGCTCGGGCCAGTGCCGTTCGATGCATTCCGCGATACGGTCGAGCTTCGCTTCGTCGACCAGGAAGCGCGGATCGACCGTGGCGGGATCGGCGACGACGCGCAGCCGGAGGCAGGCCGGTCCGCCGCCATTGGCCATGGACTGGCGGACGTCGACGACCTTCAATGACCGGATCGGTCCGTTGCCCGCCGCCATCGCCTCCAGCCAATCCCAGACCTGCGCGGTCTCGCGCGCTTCCTCGGGCAGGATCAGCGCCATGCCGCCTTTCGGAAGCGTCACCAGCTGGGCGTTGAACAAATAGGATTTCACCGCGTCGGCGAGGCTGACGACGTCCGCCGGGACTTCGACGATCTCGGTCCCGGGCAGCAGCCGCTTCAGCGCCGCGTAGAAGCCGTCCTTGTCCTCGAACGCCTGCTCGTGCGCGAACAGGACATGCTCGTTGGCCACCGCGACCACGTCGTTGTGGAACGCCCCGGCGGCGATCGCGGCCTCGGACTGCTGGACGAACAGGGTTCTTGCCGGATCGACGCGGTTCAGCCGGGCGACGGCATTGGACGCCTCGAGATGCTGGCGCGCCGGAAATTCGCCGCCCCGCACGCCGTAGACGAAGACCTCGATGCCGGGCGCGTCATGGCGAGCGCTGAGCCGCATATGGTTGGCCGCGCCCTCGTCGCCGAACGTGGCGGGCACCGGGGCATGGACGGCGAAATGGCTCGGGTCGGTGAAGGCGAGCCTGAGTTGCGCCAGCGTTTCCGGCCATTCGTGGCTGCGATGCGCCATCGTCCTGAGGTTCGCTACGGTCAGGTGGCAGCGCCCGTCGGCGGTGTCGGGGCCGGGGGAGACGGTCGCGGCGTTGGCCGCCCACATCGCCGAAGCCGAGAAAGCGGCCGGGCCGAGCGGGTCGGGCGCGTCCTCGATCGTCGTGCCGAGCGCGGCCAGCCAGTCTCGATTGGGACGGGCGTGGGGCAGGAGGACGCCCTGAACCAGGCCCAATCCCAAATTGTGCCGCATCTTCTCCACGCCCTGCAGCGCCGCCGCACGGGGGTAGGCCGCCGCGCCCTTGCTGGCGGTAGCGGCGAGGTTGCCGAAAGAGAGGCCGGCATAATTGTGGCTGGGGCCGACGATCCCGTCGAAATTGATTTCCACGAGGGGCATCAGCGCCCGACCGCGAGAAACGTGTCGCCCGTGCCGAGGCCGAGCAAATCGGCGCCGGCCGGATCGAGCGTCGCGGTCCCGTCCGGGCCCTCGCCGACATGGCCGTAGCCCGCGGCGAAGTCGGCGAGCCCGCCGGCCGCCACCATCATCCGCTCGCCGGCTTGTCCGTCCGCGGTCCCGGAAAAGATCAGCTCGCGCGCGTCGCGCACGCTGCGGATCTGGTCGGTGTGCGCCGACAAAGTCGGTCCGCCGTCGAAAATGTCGACATAGCCGTCATTCCCGAAGCCCTCGCGCTCGAGCATCCGCATCGCCGCGTCGCCCGTGGGGTGCGGCCTGCGCATGACGGCGAGCGCCTCGGGGGAGAGCAGAGCGGTATAGATCGGCGTCTTGGGCATCAGGTCGGCGATGAACTGCGTGCCGTGGGCGCCGTTGAACGCGTCGGCTTCCTTGAACCCCATGCCGAAGAAGCGCCCGGCGATCGCATCCCAGAAGGGCGAGCCGCCGTCCTCGTCGATCACGCCGCGCAGCTCCGCGACCGTCTTGTCGGCAAAGCGCGCTCGGTTCCTGCGGATGAACAGGTAGCGGCTGCGGGCGAGCAGCACGCCGAGGCCGAGCCCGCCCGACCGTGCGTCGGGGTGGAGGAAGAGGCCGCCGACTTCCGAACATTCGTTGAAGTCGGTGCAAAGCGTCAGCATCTCGGTGCGGAAGGTGCGGCCGAGTTCGGGCGAGGTCTGGGTGAGCTTGCTGATCCGGTAGGAATAAAAGGGCTGTTCGACGCCGATCCGGCTGAACACCTGGCAGGTGCCGCGGATCCGCCCGGTCGCCGTGTCTTCGAGCACGAAGACGAAGAGATCGCCTTCCGGGTCGCCCTCCTCGCGCGAGAAGGCGTCCTGCGACCGCGACAATTTGGCGACGAGCGTGCCCTTGTCGGACGGCAGGTTGGTGAAGCCGCCGCCGGTGAGCGTCGCCATTTCGTGGATCGCGTCGAAATCTCCGGCCCGCGCCGGCCTGACCCTGAAGCTCACAAACCCTCCCCTCGCGCGAGCCGCGATATGGTGAGCGCCGACAATTGCGCGCGCTCGACGAGGCTGTCGACGATCAGATATTCCTGGTCCGAATGGATCGCGCCGCCGCGCGCGCCCATCGTGTCGACAACGGCCACGCCGCAGGCCGCGATATTGTTGCCGTCGCAGACGCCGCCGGTGGCGCGCCAGCCTATGTCCTGGCCGAGGTCGGCGCCGCTGCGCTTGACCAGCTCGAACAATTTCAGCGCGTGTTCGTCGACCGGCTTGGGCGCCCGCGCGAAGCCGCCATGGACGTGGACCCTCACGTCATGCTTCGCCGCCACCGCCGCGACCGCCTCGTCGAGCAAGGCCTGCGCCGCGGCCTGGAGCTCCGGCGTCAGCGGCCGCATGTTGAGCCGGAGCACCGCCTTGTCGGGGACGACGTTGTTCGGCCCGCCGCCGTCGATCCTGGCCGGGTTGACGGCGAGGCCTTCGCGCTTGGCCGCGGCCAGGCGCAGCGCGAGATCGGCGGCAGCGAGCAAGGCGTTGCGTCCCTCTTCGGGATTGCGCCCGGCATGGGCGCTCAGCCCCTCGACCAGGATCGAGAAATTGCCGCTCCCCGGCCGCGCGCCCGCGAGCGTGCCATCGGGGAGGGCCGAAGGTTCGTAGGTCAACGCCGCCTTCTTGCCCCGCGCCGCCTCGGCGATCACGCCCGCCGAACCCGGCGAGCCGACCTCCTCGTCGCTGTTGATCACGACCTCGTAGCCCAAGGCGGGGATGCCGGCGCTTTCCACCGCGGAGAGCGCGGCCAGCATCACGGCGATCCCGCTCTTCATGTCGGCCACGCCCGGGCCGCCGAGCACCCCGTCCTCGCGCCAGAACACCTTCTGGAAATCGTGATCGGCGCCGAAGACGGTGTCCATATGGCCGGTGAAGAGCAGTTGCACGGGCGCCTCGGGCCGCACGCGCAGGCGCAGGTTGCGGCCGTGCGCGACCGCGCCCAGACTTCCGTCCGCCGCCATCGCCTCCACCGGCGCGGCGTCCTCGAGCGCCACTTCGCCGGGAAGCGCCGAAAAGGCGTCGGCGAGCATTCCGGCCACGGTCTCGAGCCCGACCAGGTTGCGCGTTCCGCTGTTGACCGCCGCCCAGGCGGTCACCTGGTCGAGCATCGGCGCGTCCGCGCAAGCCTCGACCGCCGCCGCCTCTTCTCTGGTAAGTGCCCGCATCGTCCGCGCTCTAGCGCGGGCCGGGGGCTAAAGCCAATCCGCGAACGCCTCGAGGAGCTTCGCGTACATCTCCTTCTTGAACGGCACGATCAGCGCCGGAAGCTCGGCGGCCTCCGCCCATTTCCAGGCGCGGAATTCGGGGTCCGCGGTCTCGAGGTTGACGTCCTCGTCCTCGCCCAGGAAGCGCATCAGGAACCAGGTCTGGCGCTGGCCGCGCCACTTGCCCTTCCACATCTTGCCGACAAGGTCGGGGGGGAGATCGTAGGTCAGCTCGATCGGGCAGCGCGCGACGATCTCGACCTTGGCGCGCGATATCCCGGTCTCCTCCTCGAGCTCGCGGAGCGCGCCGGCCTCCGGATCCTCGCCCTCGTCGAGCCCGCCTTGCGGCATCTGCCAGGCCTCGAGCGTCGAATCGAGCCGCTGGGCGACGAACACCTTGCCCTCGCGGTTGAGCAGCATCACGCCCGCGCCCGGACGGTAGGGAAGCGCGGCCGGATCGTTCATCGCGCCTCGCCGAGCAGCAGCTTGAGCGCCGCGACGCAGCCCTTGATGTCGTCCGCCGACGAAGGAATTGCTTTCCTGAGGTTGATGAAGCCGTGGACGGTGCCCGCGGCCTCGCGATAGATCGTTTCAACCCCGGCCTCGATGCAGGCGGCGGCATAAGCGCGGCCCTGGTCGCGGATCGGATCGAGGCTCGCCGTGACGACCAGGGTCGGCGGCATCCCCCGCTGGCTCTTGACCAAAGGCGCATAGCGCCAGTCCTTCGCGTCGCCGCGATAGCATTGCTCGAACCAATCCATGCTCGGCTTGGTCAGCAGATAGCCGGTGCCGAAATCCTCCTTGCTTGGATAGCCCTTGCCGGGATCGGCCGCCGGGTAGATCGCCCATAAAGCGAGGACCGGCACCTCGGCCGGCTCGTCGCGCAACGCCAGGCTGACCACGATCGCGAAATTTCCGCCGGCGCTGTCGCCGCAGACGACGAGGCCGGTGACCTCGCGTCCGAGCGTCTCGGGGCTCGCCGCCGCCCAGCGCGCCGCCGCGATCGCATCCTCGACCCCGGCCGGCCAGGGATGCTCGGGCGCCAGCGCGTAGTCGACCGCGAGCACCGGCATGTCCAATTCGCGCGCCATTTCCGCGCAGAACGGCTCGTGCGTGTCGAGGTCGCCGAACACGAAGCCGCCCCCGTGCAGGAACAGGAAGAGCGGTCCGGCCGGCCGCGCCTCGCGCGCGTCGAACAGCCTGAGGCCGATCTGCCCGCCCGGCCCGGGACAGGCGAGGTCGCGGATCACCGCCAGCTCGCCCGTGGCTGCGTCGGCGACGTGACGCGAGGCAAGCATCATGTTGCGCGCCTCGACCGGGCCGACCTCGTGGGTCTTCGGACCGGGGAGATTGTTCACCCAGTCGAGGAACAGCCGCACGTCGGGCCGGACATAGGGTTCTGACAAGGCGCGTTCCTTCGAAAGCGAATCGTTTCGACTCGCTCATAAGCGAAGCTGGCGCCTGTTGTCGCGGCGCGCCCGCACGGCTAGAGTCGCCGCACGCGTCCAGTTGCAAGGAAGAAGCCGTGGCCACGGCCAGTCATGTTCTCACCCCCGAAGAGGCCGGTTCCGACGCGCCGCTGGAAGCGGTCGTGGTCCGTTTCGCCGGCGATTCAGGCGACGGCATGCAGCTGACCGGCGGCCAGTTCACTTTGTCGACCGCGCTCGCCGGCAACGATCTCGCCACCTTCCCGGATTTTCCCGCCGAGATCCGCGCGCCGCAGGGGACGACCTTCGGCGTCTCGGCCTTCCAGATCAATTTCGGCTCGGCCGCGATCGAGACCGCGGGCGACGCGCCCGACGTGCTGGTGGCGATGAACCCGGCGGCGCTGAAGACCAATGTCGACGCGCTCAAGCCCGGTGGCCTGATCATCGCCGATACCGGAGAGTTCACCCAGCGCAACCTCGACAAGGCCAAGTACACGGCCAATCCGCTCGAGGACGGCTCGCTCGCCCAATGGGACCTGCTGGCGTTCGACATCTCCGCGCTGACGATCGAGGCGGTCAAGCCGTTCGGGCTCGGCAACAAGGACGCGCTGCGCTCGAAGAACATGTGGACGCTCGGCCTCGCGCTATGGATGTTCGACCGCGACCGCCAGCCGATCGTCGACTGGCTCAAGGCCAAGTTCAAGGGCAAGCCCGAGATCGCCGACGCGAATATCGCCGCGCTCAACGCGGGG
>DASQFO010000099.1:0-2870 GCA_035633095.1 Allosphingosinicella sp.
GCCGAAGCGATCGACGCGGCGGTGGCGCGCCTCGCCGAAGGCCAGAAGAGCTACGATCCGGCGCCGGCCGCCCACAAGGCCGCCAAAGGCGACCTCGTCGTCATCGATTTCGAAGGCAAGGTCGACGGCGAGCCGTTCGACGGCGGCAAGGGCGAAGGCATGTCGCTGGAGCTGGGCTCGGGCCGCCTGATCCCGGGCTTCGAGGACCAGCTGATCGGCGCCAGGGCCAATGACGAGCTGGTTGTCGAGGTCATTTTTCCGGCGGAATATGACGTGGCCTATCTCAAGGGCCGTCCGGCGACGTTCGACGTTCTCGTCAACGAGGTCCAGACGCCGCGCGCGGTGAAGGCGGACGACGATTTCGCCAAGTCGATGGGCCTCGAAGGCATCGCCCAGCTGCGCGACCTTCTGAAGGCGCAGATAGAGCAGGAGCTGAACGGCCTCACCCGCACCCATATGAAGCGCCAATTGCTCGACCAGCTCGCTGCCGCGCACGATTTCCCGGTGCCCGAATCGATGGTCGAGGCCGAGTTCGCGCAGATCTGGCAGCAGCTCGAGCACGAGGCGAGTCATGAGGAGGATCCCGTGGCCGCCCGCGCGGAGATGGAGAAGGAGCGCGGCGATTATCGCGCGATCGCCGAGCGGCGCGTCCGCCTCGGGCTACTCCTCTCCGAGATCGGCCAGAAGAACGGCGTCACGATCAGCCCGCAGGAGATGAACCAGCTGATCACTCAGGCTGCCCAGCAATATCGGGCCGAGGAGCGCCAGCGCTTCGTCGACTATGTTCGCAATGATCCGATGGCCGCCGCCCAGCTGCGTGCCCCCTTGTTCGAGGACAAGGTCGTCGACCATTTGTTCGCCGGCGCAAAGATCAGCGAGCGCAAGGTCAGCCGCGAAGCGCTCGAGGCCGCGATCGAATCCGAAGACGGCGCGACGCCGCACGTCCACGGCCCCGGCTGCGGGCACGACCACGAGGCCAAGCCGAGAAAGGCCGCCGCCAAGAAGCCCGCGGCCAAGAAAGCCGCTGCGGCCGACAAGCCGGCGAAGAAGACTCCGGCCAAGAAGCCTGCCAAGAAGGCCTGACCTAGCTTAAAGGGGGCGGGATGCCGGTCGAGATCGGGGAGCTCACAGTCGCGGTCCTGCTTCCCTGCTACAACGAGGAAGCGGCGATCGCGCAGACCGTCGAGGGCTTTCGCGCCGCGCTGCCCGCCGCGCGCATCTACGTCTACGACAATAACAGCGCCGACAGGACCCGCGAGATCGCGGTTGAGGCCGGCGCCATCGTCCGCTCCGAGCGGATGCAGGGCAAGGGCCATGTCGTCCGCCGGATGTTCGCCGACGTCGAGGCCGATATCTATGTGATGGCCGATGGCGATGCGACCTACGATGCGTCGGCGGCGCCCCAATTGGTCGCCAAATTGATCGACGAGCAGCTCGACATGGTCGTCGGCGCCCGCAAATCGGAGGTCGAGGAAGCGTATCGGCGCGGCCACGCGCTCGGCAATCGCGTCTTCACCGGCCTGCTCGCCGGCCTGTTCGGCCGCAGCTTCAGCGACATCTTCTCAGGCTACAGGGTCTTCTCGCGCCGCTTCGCCAAGTCGTTCCCGGCATTGTCGCGCGGCTTCGAGACCGAGACCGAGATCAGCGTCCACGCGCTCGAGCTCGCCATGCCGGTGGGAGAGGTGGTGACCGCCTACGGCGCCCGGCCGGACGGTTCCCACTCGAAGCTCTCGACCTGGCGCGACGGCTGGCGGATCCTCAAGACCATCCTCCACCTCTACCGGATCGAGCGGCCGGTCCTGTTCTACGGCAGCTTCGCCCTCTTTCTCGCGACTTTGGCCGTCGTCCTCGCCGTCCCGCTCGCGATCACCTATTTCCGGACCGGCCTGGTTCCCCGCTTCCCGACCGCGATCCTCGCCACCGGCCTGATGATTCTCGCTTTCCTCAGCTTCTTCACCGGCCTCATCCTCGACACCGTCGTCCGCGGGAGGCGCGAAGTCCGCCGGCTCCACTATCTGAGCTTCCCGGCACCGGGCGCCCCGAAATTGTAACTCTTCTGCAACGACGCCGCGAAATCGGACGGGATAATCCATTTAACCCGCGTTTCCGCTTTCTCGGCCGCGCCGATGCGGATTAGATGGCTTCGATAGGGGGGATGCGCTTTCGGCAGTCGGTTGCGCGCCCTCGTTGGGGAGGGCCTGGTCATGACCGATTTCTCGTGGAAGCTCCGTTGCGGCAGCGCTACTCTGGCCATTGCGGCCGCGATCGGCGGCGCGTCGCCCGCGCTCGCGCAGCCCGGAACCACGCCCGATCCGCAGCCGGGAACCACGGGAACCCAGACCGAGGGCCCGATCGTCGTCACCGGCTCGCGCATCCGCCGCGATCCGCTCGACCAGGACCAGCCGGTCGTGTTCCTCGACCGCGCCGACCTCGACCGCACCGGCCTGACCTCGACCGCCGAGGCCCTGCAACGGCTGCCGGGCTCGGGCGGCGCCTTGAACAGCCGGTTCAACAATTCGGGCAATTTCGGCAACCCGCCCGACGGCGGCGGCGTCGGCGCCGGCGCGGCCGAGGTCGATTTGCGCTATCTCGGCTCGCGGCGCGTGCTGGTGCTGGTCGACGGGCTGCGCTACGTCAACGGCGCCTCGGCGAGCGGCGTCCCCGGCTCCGTCGACCTCAATTCCATTCCCGAATCAATGATCGATCGGATCGAGATCCTGCAGGGGGGCGCCTCGGCCATTTACGGGTCGGACGCGATTTCGGGCGTGGTTAATATCATCACCCGGCGCCAGCAGAACGATCTGCGCGTCTCGGCCCAGCTCGGCACCTTCGGCGAAGGCGACGGCTTCACCCAGAACTACCAGATCAGC
>DASQFO010000100.1:0-1547 GCA_035633095.1 Allosphingosinicella sp.
GCAGTTCGATGAGCATCGACAGGGCCGTGGTTTCCGCGATGCCGGGAATGCTGATGAGGATGGCGAGCTTGTGCGACATCGCTTCATCCTGCGCGACGGTGTTGGCCATGGCGGCGTCGATCTTTTGCAACTGTGTTCCGATCTGCTTGATGCGGGCGTTGAGCTGGCGCTTGATCAGGGGCAAGGTGACGCTGGACAGGCGTGTCCTCGCAGCGGTCCGGTCCTTGATCAGGGCACGACGGGCTGCCAGCAACTCCCTGAGGTCGTGCAGGTTCTTGTCGGGGGGCGTGCGCCCTTCCAGTTCCAGAACGGCGCCCATCCTCGCCAGCATGGCCGCGTCGACCCGATCGGTCTTGGCCAGCCGGCCGGTCGCTTCGGCGAACCTGCGCGCCTGCCGGGGATTGACCTTGGCGAGCGGGATGCCGCTGGCGCCGAGCGCCGCCTCGAGCTGCCGGTGATACGCGCCGGTGGCCTCGAACACGACCAGGAGCAGGTCGGCCTTTCCGATCCATCCGATCAGCGCCTTGTGGCCAGCCTTGTCGTTCGTCACCTGGATGTGCTGCCTGTCCGACAGCCGATAAGCGTCCAGCCGATCTTTCGAAACGTCTATGCCGATGGTAAGCTGCATGGGTCTTTTCTCCACCTCGTCTTGTCGTGCGGGCCTCGGTGCCCCGGTATCCGTTCAGGTCGGAAGAAAAGGCGGGGGCGATCATGCTCAGCGACGGTCCGCGGCGACCAAGACATCCTCGATCCGTCCCCCGCCACTGCCCGCCATAAATGGCGTGGCAGGCAGTGGCTCTCTCATAGGCTGGGAACCACCCTCATCATAAGACAAGACATCCCAGACGGCTTATTGAGAGCCAATGGAGGTGTTGAGATGGATGACACTGAGCGCGGAGGAGCCGCGGGCGCGGAGACTTCAGATATCGGAGCGGTCGCGGCTCCGGGCCGGGAGCGGCGCATGACGGCGGGACGCAAGGGGGACGCGGTGCTGCGGATGCTACGGGGCGAGCCGCTGGAGATCGTGGCGCGCGACCTTGCGGTGACGGCGGCGGACCTGAGCGGCTGGCGCGAGGCGTTTCTCGAGGCGGGCGCCGCAAGCCTGAAGTCGCGGGGGCGTGACGATCGGGACGAAACGATCGACCGCCTGCGGACCAAGGTCGGCGAGCTGACCATGGATGCCGAACTGCTCACCGCGAAGATCGAGCGGCTGGAGGCTGGAGGCGGCGGGGCCCCTTTTGGGGCGCGGAGGTCGAAGCGATGAGCACCGTCATCTCGACCTCCACGCGCCGCCGCTACGGTGTCGCCCGGCTGTGCCGAGTGTGGGGCGTCGCCCGGGCGGGCATCTACCGTGGCCGCCGTGCCGCGGTCACGCCGCCCGCGCCGCGGCGCAGGCCAGGGCCACAGGGGCCGATGGCCGACGCCGCGTTGGTCGAAGCCATTCGGCAGGCGCTCATCGACAGCCCCTTCCATGGCGAGGGCTATCGCAAGGTTTGGGCGCGGCTCCGGTATGCGGGCCTGCGGACATCGAAGGAGCGCGTGCGGCG
>DASQFO010000101.1:0-2283 GCA_035633095.1 Allosphingosinicella sp.
TGTCCGCGAGGCCGACCTGCTCGTCGGCGGTTATTTCGACCGCTGGCACGGGGGCTGGAGCGAGGCCGAGATGGATTGGTTCGAAGCGTTGCTCGAGGAGCAGGACGTCGACATCCTGGCCTGGGCGATGGGAAATGCCGCGGTGCCGATGCGCTGGCGGGGCGCGATGATGACCCGCCTCCAGTCCCTCGATTACGTCAAGCATCCGGAATAAGTGAGCGACCTCCAGACAATCCTGACGGCGCAAGAGCCGATCACGCTGGCGGGCGTGCCGGGCGGGTTCATGCCGTGGCTCGCGGCCGATCTGGCGCGCGCGGCGAAGGGTCGCGCGGTGTTCGTCGCGCCCGACGAGGCGGCGATGCGGGCGCTGGCCGACGCCGCGCATTATTTCGCGCCCGAGCTCGAGCTGCTGACCTTTCCGGCCTGGGACTGCCTTCCCTACGACCGTAGCTCGCCGTCGCTGCGTTCGACATCGGAGCGGCTGGCTACTCTCCACGCTCTCCAGCGCAAGGCGAAGGGGCCCCAGCTCCTCGTCACCACGGTCAACGCGGCAACCCAACGCACGCTGACCCCGTTCCGCATCCGCCAGCTGGTGGCGACGCTGGCGCCCGGCGAGCGAATCGACCGCGACCGGCTGGCGGCCTTGCTTCAGGCCAATGGCTATGGCCGCACCGAGACGGTACGCGATCCCGGTGAGTTCGCGGTGCGCGGCGGGTTGGTCGACCTGTTTCCCGCCGGCGAGGAGCAAGCGCTCCGCCTCGACTTCTTCGGCGACGAGATCGAAAGCGTGCGCCGCTTCGACCCCGCGACCCAGCGCAGCATCGACCGGATCGACGGATTCACCCTCCTCCCCGCCTCCGAGACATTGCTCGACGAGGACAGCGTCCGGCGCTTCCGCTCGGCCTATCGCGAATTGTTCGGCGCCAACGCAACCGGCGACCCGCTTTACCAGGCCGTGTCGGACGGGCGCCGGATCGCGGGCATCGATCATTGGCTGCCCTTGTTCGAGGAAAAGCTCGCGACCCTGTTCGACCATCTGTCGGACGAGGATTTGATCGTTCGCGACCCCGGCGATGCCGGCGCGGCCGAGGCGCGGTTCGAGGCGGTCGCCGATTATTATGAGAACCGGCAGCGCGCCCAGACCAGGGAACCCGGGAGCTACCGGCCGCTCGCGCCCGCCTCGCTCTATCTCGCGCGCGGCGAGTGGGACGCTTTGGTCGCGTCGCGCCCGCTTCATCAGGTGACGCCGTTCCGCGAGCCCGGCAGCGCGTCCGTCATCGACTTCGCGATGAAGCCGCCGCGCGACTTCGCGCCCGAGCGGGCGCAGGGGGCCAACGTCTACGAAGCGGTGGTCGCGCACGTCGCCGCGCTGAAGCGCGACAAGAAGAAGGTGATCCTCGCCAGCTATTCGCCGGGCTCGCGCGAGCGGCTCAAGGGACTGCTCGCCGACCATGGCCTGACCAAATTCGTGGAAGCCGACACCTGGCAAGAGGCGCTCGGCGCTTCCGACGTCGCGCTCGCGGTGATCCAGCTCGACCACGGCTTCACTGGCGGAGACATCGCCGTGCTCACCGAGCAGGACATGCTCGGCGACCGGCTGGTCCGCCGCCGCAAGCTCAAGAGGAGCGCCGACGCCTTCCTCGCCGAGCTCGCGACGCTCAGTCCGGGCGACCTCGTCGTCCACGCCGACCACGGCATCGGACGCTACGAGGGGCTGACCCAGATCCCGGTCCAGCGGGCGCCGCACGATTGCGTCGCGCTGGAATATGCCGGCGGCGACAAGCTCTACGTGCCGGTCGAGAATATCGACATCCTCTCGCGCTACGGCTCGGACAGCGAGGGCGTGACGCTCGACCGGCTCGGCGGCGAGGCCTGGCAACGGCGCAAGTCGCGGATGAAGGAGCGGATCCGCGCCATCGCCGGCGACCTCATCAAGGTCGCGGCCGAGCGGGCGCTGAGGCCCGGCGCGATCGTCGAGCCCGATACCGGTTACGCCGCCTTCGCCGACCGCTTCCCCTACGAGGAGACCGAGGACCAGGACCGCGCCATCGACGACGTCATGGCCGACCTTGGCGCCGGCAAGCCGATGGACCGCCTGATCTGCGGCGACGTCGGCTTCGGCAAGACCGAGGTCGCGCTGCGCGCCGCCTTCGCCGCCGCCATGTCCGGCCACCAGGTCGCGATCATCGCGCCGACCACCTTGCTCGCCCGCCAGCACTTCAACACCTTCAACGAGCGCTTCCAGGGCTTCCCGATCGAGATCGGCCGGCTCTCCCGTCTGGT
>DASQFO010000102.1:0-7484 GCA_035633095.1 Allosphingosinicella sp.
GAGCCCCTTTTGAAACACGACGAATAGGCTTCCACCGCCCATGACACTCGTAGCTGCCAACAACGGCGCCGGCATGCCGGACATGTCGGTTTCCGTGCGCCAAGTCTTCGGCATCGACACCGATCTTGAAGTTCCCGCCTATTCGCGTCCCGACGAGCACGTGCCGGATGTCGATTCCGACTATTTGTTCAACCGGGAGGTGACGCTCGCCGTCCTCGCCGGCTTCAAGCACAACCGAAGGGTGATGATCCAGGGCTATCACGGCACCGGCAAATCGACCCATATCGAGCAGGTCGCGGCGCGCCTCAACTGGCCCACCATCCGCATCAACCTCGACGCCCATATCAGCCGCATCGATTTGATCGGCCGCGACGCGATCGTGCTCAGGGACGGCCAGCAGGTCACCGAGTTCCGCGAAGGGCTCCTGCCCTGGGCGCTGCAGACGCCGACCGCCTTGGTCTTCGACGAATATGACGCCGGGCGGCCCGACGTCATGTTCGTCATCCAGCGCGTGCTCGAAGCCGAGGGCAAGCTGACCCTGCTCGACCAGAACCGGGTGATCCGCGCCAATCCCTATTTCCGGCTGTTCGCGACCACCAACACGGTCGGTTTGGGCGACACGACCGGCCTCTATCACGGCACCCAGCAGATCAACCAGGGCCAGATGGACCGCTGGAACATCGTCGTCACGCTGAACTATCTGCCGGCCGAGACCGAGGCCCGGATCGTGCTCGCCAAATCGGGCGAGTACGACCATGAGGGCGGCCGCGCCGAGGTCGAGCGGATGATCAAGGTCGCCGATCTGACCCGCCGCGGCTTCGTCAACGGCGACATCTCGACGGTGATGAGCCCGCGCACCGTGATCAGCTGGGCGCAGAACGCGATGATCTTCGACGACATCGGCTTCGCCTTCCGGCTGACCTTCTTGAACAAGTGCGACGAGGCCGAGCGGGCGACCGTCGCCGAATATTATCAGCGCGTGTTCGGCAAGGACCTGCCCGAAAGCGTCGTCGGCGCGGTGTGACGCATGGATCGGGAAAGCAAGGACGCAACAGCCATTTTCACGGCGCAATTTCTTCTTAACCTGACGGGGAAGATGGTTGCTCACGGCCAGTGGGATGGGAAAGCGATGAGGGAGATGGTTCACGAGACCGTCAGGCAGGCGAGTGAGCGAAACCCTGACGAATTCGACGCCATTCACGAGGTCGGCCAAGTCTTCCTAAATCGAATAGAGCTTGGTGAGCGGTTCAAGGGGGAGCAGAGTTCGTGAAAGAACCTGATTTCTTCGAATCCCTCAGCCTCGCGTCAGTTGCCCGGCGCCTCGGCGCTTAGGCCGCCAGCGCCCGCCGTGCCTCTTCGGGCATTTGCGCGATCACGCTGAGATAGGCCGCCACTGTCCGGTCGGGATGGCGCCGCCCCTGCTCCCAGCCTTTGAGCGTAGCCAGCGGGATGCGGTAGGCGCGGGCAAATTCCTGCTGGGAAAGGCCGGTCGTCTCACGGATCGCGCGCACGTCGGGCACCTGAACAACGTGCACCTGCACGTTCGTGGGCTTGCCCATCGTATAGTCGAGCGCTTCGTTCAGGCTCTCCAGCAATTCCTGTCCGAACGTCTTGGTCATAGTACTGTCCTTGTTGTCGCATGCTGCGCCTTGATCGCTTCGGTCACCACCGTAAATGCGCGCTTATCATCACTCGTAATATCCGCTGCTTGGTTCTTGGCGTAGGCTTTCAGCAAAAAGAGCGGCACATCCTCAGCATAATAGAAATAGACGACCCGCGCGCCGCCACGTTTACCGCTGCCTGCCCGTCCCCAGCGCAGCTTGCGAATGCCGCCCGTGCCGGGGATAACCACACCGGCCTCAGGATTTACCGCCATGTAGTCGATCAGCGCCACGCGCTCGGCCTCGTTCCAAATCTTCTCCGCCTGCCTAACAAACCCCTGCGTCTCGACGACCGTGATGGGCTTCGTCAGCATTCGATATGTCTATACGTCATTGACGCCCAGAAGGGAAGGTGTTTCGCTGCAGCTGCAATTGACCTTCTAGCCAATCGAGGCTTAGCGCCAAGGCGGAGATGGCCGAAGACAACCCCCTCGAATCCTTCCGCCTGGCATTGGCCGGGGCGACGCGGGCGATTGCTGGCGACGCCGAGATCGAATTGAGCTTCACCAGCGACGCGCCGGCGGTGACGGGAAAGGCGGTCAAGGCGCCGATGCCCGGGCGCGCGATCGGGCTCGACGCGGTCGGCGAGGCGCGCGGCTTCGCCGATGCGGCGGCGCTCCGGCTCCGCCACCACGATCCCGCGCTTCACCGCCGCCTGTCGCCGGCGGACGAGACCGCCCGCGCGGTGTTCGACGCGGCCGAGCAGGCGCGCGTCGAGGCCTTGGGCGCGCGTGCCATGGCCGGCGTCCGCGCCAACCTCGCCCGGCTCGCCGAGATGCGGATGAAGACCGATCCGCTGGTCCGCGCGCGCAGTCGCGAGGAGGTGCCGCTCGGCTCCGCCGTCGGGCTGATGGTCCGCGAGCGGCTGACCGGCGAGGCGCCGCCGCAAGCCGCGCACGCCGGGATGAAGCTGATCGCAGGCTGGATCGAGGAGAAGGCCGGCGCCGATCTCGACGCATTGGGCCTCGCGCTCGACGACCAGGCGGCGTTCGCGGCGCTCGCCAACAAGCTGCTGCGGGATCTCGATCTGGTCGAGGGCGACGCCGACCTGGACCCCGACGCGGGCGAGGAGGGCGAGGGCGAGGGCGAGGCCGAATCCGGCGACGACCAGGACGATGGCGAGGAAGGCGAGGGCCGCGGCGAGGCCGAGATACGCGGCGAGCAGGCCGAGGGCGACGACGAGAGCGGCGAAGGCGACTGGTCGCAGGAGGAGATGTCCGACGCCTCCGACGGGCTCGGCGAGGAAGGCGAGGAGGGGATGCTGCCGGTGCGGCCGAACCGGCTGCTCGCAGATCTGCCGCCTTCGTTCGATTACCGCATCTTCACGCCCCGGTTTGACGAGATCGTCGCCGCGGGCGAGCTCTGCGACGAGGAGGAATTGGGGCGCCTCAGATCCTATCTCGATCAGCAGCTCGTCCACCTGCAAAGCGCGGTCACCAAGCTCGCCAACCGGCTGCAGCGGCGGCTGATGGCGCAGCAGAGCCGATCCTGGGAGTTCGACCAGGAAGAGGGGATGCTCGATGCCGCGCGGCTCGCCCGCGTCATCGTAAACCCGGTCCATTCGCTGTCCTACAAGGTCGAGCGCGACACCGAATTCCGCGACACCGTGGTCACCCTCCTGATCGACAATTCGGGCTCGATGCGCGGCCGGCCGATCTCGATCGCCGCGATCAGCGCCGACATCCTCGCGCGCACGCTCGAGCGTTGCGGGGTCAAGGTCGAGATATTGGGCTTCACCACCCGCGCCTGGAAGGGCGGCCAATCCCGGGAGAAATGGCTGGCCGACGCGCGTCCGCCCAATCCGGGCCGGCTCAACGACCTCCGCCACATCGTCTACAAGGAGGCGGACGAGCCCTGGCGGCGGGCGCGCAGGAATCTCGGCCTGATGATGCGCGAGGGGCTCCTCAAGGAGAATATCGACGGCGAGGCGCTGTTATGGGCGCACCAGCGGCTGATCGGCCGCGTCGAGGAGCGCAAGATCTTGATGGTGATCTCGGACGGCGCGCCGGTCGACGATTCGACGCTGTCGGTCAATTCAGGGACCTATCTCGAGCGCCATTTGCGCCAGGTGATCGGCTGGATCGAGGCGCGCTCGAGCGTCGAGCTGATCGCGATCGGCATCGGCCACGACGTCACCCGCTATTACCAGAAAGCGGTGACGATCATGGACGCCGAGCAACTCGGCGGCACCATGGTCGAGCAGCTCGCCAGCCTGTTCGACAAGCATTAGGAAATCCGGGGAGGAATGAGATGGGGCCGGCCACCCATTGCCGTGGCCGGCCCCGCCCTCGCAACGCTACACGAGGGTAAGTGGAGGACAGTTGCCAGCAACTGTCCCCATATCTAGCGGCGGCAGTTGCGGCCGTTGCGGTCGATCGCGCGTCCGGCGAGCGCGCCGGCTCCGGCGCCGATGATCGCGCCGACGGTGCGGTCGCCGCGGCCGGCAACCTCGCGGCCGAGCAGGCCGCCGGCGATGGCGCCGATGATGGTCCCGGTCGAGCCGTTGCTGCAGCGCCGGCCGTAATAATTGCCGTAACGCTGGTTCTGGTAGCGGCGCTGCTGGGCGTAGCGCCGCTGTTCGTAACGACGGTCGTAACGGCTGTCGTAACGGCTGTCGTAACGGTTGTCGTAGCGGCTATCATAGCCTTGGCTGTAATAGCCGTTGCCGTAATTGTCGGAATAGCCGTAGCGGCTCTGGGCTTCGGCCGCTGCCGGCATGGCGGTCAGCGCCGAAACGGCGACGACGGTGGAAAGGGCGAACGTCCTGATCATGATACTAACTCCTTTGTCTGTCCGGCCGCCCACCCGGGGGGGTGCTATGGCCTTCGATACGCACGCCTTTTCCCATGATTCGCTTGAGCCCGTCCTGAATGCGCTCGTCAGCATCCGTTCATGAAAACAGGGGGTTTTCCTGAACGAAACTGGCGGAGGCGGGGGCCTAGAATCCTGTTCCTGGCCGCCGCGCTGCCGCTGCTCGCCACGATCGCGCGGCCGGTTCCGCAGCCGCCGGCCGGCGCCGGCAACGCCATGCTCGCCGTCTCGGCGATTCCGTTCGACGGCGGCGACCGCGCCCGACGCCGCGCCGGGTCGCTGCTGTTCCTGGCGGGCTGGTCGCTGGCCAGCGACGATTGGCGGTTCGGCGGGATTTCGGGGATGCACGTCGGGCGCGGCGAGGTGGTCGCGATCAGCGACACCGGCGTGCTGCTGCGCTTCCCGCTCCCCGGCGCGCGCACGTCGCTGCCGATCCGGTTCGACCCGCTCGTCGAGGGCCCCGGCCCGCGCTCCCGCAAGGCCAATCGCGACATCGAAGCGCTGTTGGTCCGGGGCGGCCGCATCTGGGCTGCGTTCGAGCGCCACAACATGATCTGGCGCTACGATCTGGGCTCCCTGCGCGCCGAATCGGCGGCGCGGCCGGAGGCGATGCGGCGCTGGCGGGGCAATCGCGGGTCCGAGGCGCTGGTGCGGCTCGGCGACGGGCGCTTCCTGGTCTTCGCCGAGGGCCGCGACGACGGGGCCATGTTCAGCGACGCGGTGCTGTTCAGCGGCGACCCGTCGGTTCCGGGCATTCCCGCGGCGCGCCTGCGCTACCGTCGCCCGCCCGGCTTCCGGGCGACCGACGCGGCCTTGCTTCCCGACGGCCGAATCCTGATCCTCAACCGCCGCTTCCGCCTGCTCGAAGGCTGGTCCGCGCGGCTGGTGGTGGCGGACGTCGGCGGGGGCGGGACCATCGAAGGCCGCGAGATCGCGGCGCTCGAAGCGCCGCTCGCGGTCGACAATATGGAGGCGCTCAGCGTCACGGTCGAAGATGGCCGAACCATCGTCTGGATCGCGTCCGACGACAATTTCAGCCCGCTCCAGCGGACTCTGCTGCTGAAATTCGAATTGACGGCCTAGGCCGCGGGTGTCTCGGCCTGCTTCTTGACGATCTCGCGCTTGAGGCGGCGGACCTTGAGGCTCAACTTGTCGTCCTTGGTCTTGGTCAGCCAATTGTCGAGGCCGCCGACATGCTCGACCGAACGCAGGCCGTTCATCGAGACGCGCAGCTTGACGCCGCGGCCGAGCGCGTCGGAGATGAGCGTGACGTTCTGCAGATTGGGCAGGAACGTGCGCTTGGTCTTGTTGTTGGCGTGGGAAACATTGTTGCCCACCAGCCGGCCCTTGCCGGTCAGCTCGCAAATCCGCGACATTTCAATCTCTTCCTGGAATGGGAGCCTCGAAGCTTCCCGGAAAGGTGGCGCGGATAGCGCGGGCAGGGGGATTCGTCAACCGCGCCGGCGCCCGGCGATCGTTGCGGAGATGCAACCGATCTGCCATCTTCCACGTTCTCCCGCTTAGACTCCAAAATGAGAGGACAGCCATGTTGCGGACCCTTTTGCTCCTGATCGCGCTGCTGGTCGTGATCGGCATCGCGCTGGTCGCCACCGGCTATGTCAACCTTCGCCAGGGCGCCGACGGCAGCGTTTCGATCCAGACCGAGGACGTCGAGGTCGGGACCACGACCACCAACGTCCAGGTGCCGGTGGTCAAGATGGAGACGCGGCAGGTCGAGACGCCGAGCCTCAGCGTCACCAACGGGCAGGCCAACGCGCAATAGCCGCTTTCCCGCTTCCCGAACCGATGCGCCTCGCGCTCGACGAGGCCCGCGCCGCCGCCCAAGACGGCGAGGTGCCGGTGGGCGCGGTCGTCATGCGCGGCGGCGAGGTGCTCGCGGTCGCCCGCAACCGGATGCGCGATCTCGCCGACCCCACCGCCCATGCCGAGATCGTCGCCCTGCGCGCCGCCGCCGCCGCGATCGGGACAAGCCGGCTCGACAGCTGCGACCTTTGGGTGACGCTCGAGCCCTGCGCGATGTGCGCGGGCGCGATCGCGCTCGCCCGGCTCTCGCGGCTCTATTTCGGCGCGAGCGATGCCAAAAGCGGCGCCGTGCTGCACGGGCCGCGCCTGTTCGCGCAGCCGACCTGCCACCACGCGCCCGAAGTCTATCCCGGCATCGGCGAAGGCGAGGCCGGCGAGATGCTCAGGGAATTTTTCCGCGAAAGGCGCTAGAAGCTGGCGCTCAGGCCTCCACGGGCACGATCCGGATTTCCACGCGGCGGTTGGCGGCGCGGCCGTCCTCGAACGCGTTGTCCGCGACCGGCTGGGTTTCGCCGAAGCCCCGCGCCGCCATGCGCACTTGCTGGACGCCGCGCGCGTTGAGATGGGCGGCGACCGAACGGGCCCGGTTTTCGGAGAGGGTCTGGTTATACGAATCCGAGCCGACCGAATCGGTGTGGCCGTAAATATCGATCATCGTCTGCGGATACTCGCCGAGCACTTCCGCGACCTTATCGAGCGTCGGCCGGAACTGCGGCTGGACGTCGTAGCGGTCGAAGGCGAAGGTAATGCCGGACGGAATGGTGAGGATGAGCTGGTCGCCCCGGCGCTCGATCGCGACTCCGGTCCCGGCGGTCCGCCGGCGCAACTCCTGTTCCTGACGGTCCATATAAGCGCCGATCGCGCCGCCGGCGAGCGCGCCTATGCCGGCGCCGACGATCCGCTCGGTGCGGTCGCGCCGCCCGCCGACGAGATCGCCGAGCAAATATCCGCCAACGGCACCGCCGACAGCGCCGATCGCGGCCTTGGAGACGCGACGCTCGCCCGTGTTCGGATCGGTGACGCAAGCGGCGGTGGTGGCGAGCAGCGACGCGGCAAGGGCGGTAATGATCAAATTCCTGGGAGCGGGCACGAGCATTCCTTTCGTCTCCGGTGGATGCAGGGATCGAGCGCACCCTAAACCATTCATCCGAGGCGCCGGTTCCGGCTCCGTATCGATCCCGCTTCCAC
>DASQFO010000103.1:0-1830 GCA_035633095.1 Allosphingosinicella sp.
TGAGCTATGGCCGGCTGCTGGTCGTGCCCTACGCCTATGCGCTGGTGCTGCTCGTCGTCAATTTCGGCATCGTCGGCTATGTCCAGCCCTACGCCCAATATCAGTATCAGAGCCTGCGCTTCGAGCTGCGCTCGGGCGCGCTCGGCGCCTCGATCAAGGTCGGCGAGTTCACCAATATCGGCCGCCGCATGACCCTGCGGGTCGAGCGCAGCGAAAATCGGGGCACCGACCTTTACGGCGTCTTCGCGCGCCTCGTCCGGCGCGACGGCCGCAGCCTCGCGGTGACCGCCGACCGCGGCACCTTCCTCTCCACCGACGATCCCGACACCATCCTCTTCCGCTTGCGAAACGGCCGCATGGTCCACAATGCGCCCGGTTACCGGACTCCGCGCGTGCTGAGCTTCGTCCAGCACGATCTGCCGATCGAGCTGCCGACGATCGAATCCTTCCGCGGCCGCGGCAATCTGATGCGCGAGATGACCATCCCCGAGCTCGCCCGGCGCGGCTGGAGCGCGGCCGAGCCGCGCCAGCGCCGGCTCGCCATCCAGTCGAACCTCTATTTCCGGCTGGTCGAGGTGGCGATGATGCTGCTCGTGCCGATGCTCGCGGTTTCGCTCGCGGTGCCGCCCAAGCGGAGCGCGTCGGGGCTCGGCATCTTCCTCGCCATCGCCTTCGTCGTCACCTATCACAAGGTCAACCAGAATGCCGAATGGATGGGCGCGCTGGGCCGGGTCGATCCGCTCATCGCGTTGTGGGTGCCCTTCCTCATCTTCGGCGGGCTGATCGTCTGGATGTACCACACTTTGGCGCACCGTCCGGGCGGCCAGCCGATCGGCGCGCTCGAACGCGGTTTCGCCTGGATCTCGGCGCGGGTCCGCCGCCTGGTCCGGCGCCGCCGGCCGCGGGACCGTCACGGTCTGGCCGACGCCGCCGCATGATCAACCTGCAATTCTTCCCGTCGAGGCGGATCGCGCTCTACATGGCGCGGCTGTTCCTGAGCCGCAGCCTCGCCGTGCTGTTCGCGCTGGTCGGCATCCTGCTGATGCTCGATCTGCTCGGCAACAGCGGCGAGGTCCTTGCCCATGCGGGCAATGGCGACGCCGAATTGTGGCGCTATGCCGGCCTCAGGATCCCACAGCTCATCGCCCGCTTCCTGCCTTTCTCGGTGCTGCTCGGCGCGCTGATCACGCTCGCCGGCCTCAACCAGCATAGCGAGATCATCTCGATGAAGGCGGCGGGCATTTCCGCGCACCAGATCATCGCGCCGCTGATCCTCGCCGCCGCCTTGATCGCGGCCGTCCATTTCGTCTTCACCGAGCGGGTCGTCACCCGCGCCAACGCGGCGCTGGCCGCCTGGGACGCGGTCGATTACGGGCCGATCCCGGCCGCGACCGACATCCGCAACAACGTCGCCATCGCCCATGGCGACGACCTCGTCTTCGTCCGGCTGGTGACCGGCGAGGGTGAGCGGACCCGCCTCGCCGGCATCACCGTCTACGACCGTGCCGGCGGCACCCTGCGGCACATCCTGACCGCCGAGCGCGGCCGGGTCGCGGCGGGCGGCGGCTGGCTGCTTGGCGACGCGACCCTGTTCGACGTCGACAGCGGCCGGCTCCAGCGCATGGCTGAGGTCGCGTTCGGCCGGGGCATCGATCCCTTCCAGTTCACCCTCGCCCAGGTCGACCCCGACGAGCAGAATTTCTGGCGCCTGCGGCGCTCGATCGCCGAGCTCTCCGCCGCCGACCGCGCCACCGCGAGCCTCGAGGCCAATCTCTGGCACAAGATCGCCGGCCCGTTTTCCACCATCCTCATGCCCTTGCTCGCCGCGGT
>DASQFO010000104.1:0-6452 GCA_035633095.1 Allosphingosinicella sp.
TTGCTCGCCGTCGCGACGAAGCAGCGGCGCGAGACCAGCCGCCCGCGATGGCTGATCCGAAGCTTGGGGTGGAAGTGGCCGGACAGTTCGGGGCGCGGATCGGCCGGATCGGCCTCGTGGCGCAGCAGCAGGCCGTCCACCTCGGCATCCGCCACGATCGCGCCGCCGCAGGGGTCGGCGAAGCCGGGATCGTGGTTGCCGGTGATCCAGGTCCAGCGCGTCGCGGCGGTCAGCGCGGTCAGCAGCTCGCGCGCCTGGGGAGCGAGGCGATGGCAGCCGTCGCAGTCGTGGAAGCTGTCGCCGAGGCACCAGATCTCCTCAGCCCCGGTTTCAGCGGCGATCGCGGCGAGATCGGCGAGCGTCGCGATCGAATCGTAGGGCGGCAGCATCTGGCCCGTGCTCGCGAACCAGCTCGCCTTTTCAAGATGGAGATCGGCGACCAGAAGAGCCCGCCGCGCCGGCCAAAACAGCGCGCCCTGCGGCAGCGCCATCAGCTCGTGGCCACAGAACGAAAAGCGAACCATGGCCCCGCTATAAAGCGGCGGCGTCCGCGATCAAGCCGTCAGGGGGTCCGGAGCAGGGCGCTGAGGAGGGCGGCGGCGTCGGCGCGGGTCGCGACGAACAAAAGCCCGCCGGCGAGAAAGCCCTGGCCGACCAGCACGAACGGATTTTGCAGCTTCTTCCAGATTTTCGTCACGTTGCTTTCCCCAGCGAAGCCGCGCTCCTTACGGACCCGAAAGGAAAGTTGCACGCCTTTTCTTCTCCTGGGTCTGCGCCCCCAAATCTAAACGAAAGCTGAATTCAGGCGTGGGGATTGTCCGCGACCTGGCCGAGATGGTCGGCGACCATGGCCGCCAGCTCGTCGATCCCGAACGGCTTGCGCAGCACCGGCACGTCGGCGCCGCACGCGCCTTCGAGCTGGTCGCTTTCGGCGAAGCCGGTGACGAACACGATCGGCATGCCGGGAAAGCGGGCGCGGACCTCGCCGGCGAGCTCGGCGCCGTTCATGCCGGGCATGGCGAAGTCGATCAGCATCAGATCGGGCGGAGCGTCGGCGAGCGCGGCAAGCGCGGCTGCGGCGCCGTCCAGCGTCTCGACCCTATAGCCCAGGCTGACCAGCGACTCGGCGAGGAACTCGCGCACGCCGGCATCGTCGTCGACGACGAAGAGGCGCGCGCCCGCGGCCGCGGCTTCGGCGCCGCGCGCGGCCGCCTCCCCCTCTTCCTGCTCGGCTTCGGCCACGCCGTCGGCGCGCGGCAACAGCAGCCGAACCGTCGTTCCCCCGCCCTCGCGGCTCTCGATCCGGAGCGTCCCGCCCGACTGGCGGACGATGCCGTAGACCTGGGCGAGGCCAAGGCCGGTGCCCTTGCCGAGCGGCTTGGTCGAGAAAAAGGGCTCGGTGGCGCGTGCCGCGACCTCGGCGGTCATTCCCTGGCCGGTGTCGGCGACCGCGATGCAGACATAGTCGCCGGCGTCGAGGTCGATCCCGTCGGGCTCGGCGGTGACGCTGGTGGAGACGGTGAGGACGCCGCCGTCGGGCATCGCGTCGCGGGCGTTTATGGCGAGGTTGAGGATCGCGTTTTCGAGCTGGTTCTCGTCGCACAAGGCGAGCCCCGCTTGCGGGTCGAGCGCGGTGCGGACCTCGATCTCGCCGCCGATCGTATGCTTGAGCATCAGCTGCATCGTCTCGATGACGCGGTTGACCCGGACCGGCGCCATCCTGATCCGCTGGATGCGCGAGAAAGCGAGCAGTTGCGAGGTCAGCTTGGCGCCGCGGCGGCCCGATTCGAGCGCGGTCTCGGCGACGCGCCTGAGGCGCGGCTCCTCGAGCGAGCGGACGAGAATCTCGAGCCCGCCGATCACCGGCGTCAGGAGGTTGTTGAAATCGTGGGCGATGCCGCCGGTGAGCTGGCCGACCGCCTCCATCTTCTGGGCCTGGCGGAGCGCCTCCTCGGCGCGCTCGCGCTCGCCGACCTCGGCCTGCAGCCGGTCGAGCGCCGCCCGCAGGTCGGCGGTGCGCTCCTCGACCCGCGTTTCGAGCGACTCGTTGGCCAGCTTCCATTCGGTGATGTCGTGGGCGACGCCGATGAAGCCGGCATGCTCGCCATTGGGACCCCAGCGGGGCTGGGAGATCGAGCGCAGCCAGCGCCATTCGCCGTCGGCCCGGCGGAAGCGCCCCTCGAGGACGAACAGCTCGAGCGTTGCCTCGCCGGCGACGGATTCGGCGAGGACCCGCTCGGCATGATCCGGATGAATGATGTCGCGCCAGTCATAATCGACGGCTTGCTCATAGGTGATGCCGAGGAAATCGACGTAAGCGCGATTTACGAAGCTCCGCCGGCGATCGAGCTTGGTCACCCACATCGGCACCGGCGCGGAATCGGCGATCAGGCGGAAGCGCTCCTCGCTCTCGCGCAGTTTCTCCTCGGCCAGGACCCGGTCGGTGACGTCGTAACCGTCGGCGAAAATGCCGACGACCTTGCCGCGGCGATCGGTGACCGGCTGGAACGCGAAGTCGAGCATTCGCTCCTCGAGCGGCCCGTCCGGCTCGCGCCGGAGCCGTATCGGCCGCGCCCGTCCGGTCATCGGCGTGCCGTCCTTATACACCTTGTCCAGCAGCTCGAAAAACCCCTGATCCGCCAGTTCCGGAAAGGCTTCGCGGACGGTCCTGCCGATGAGGTGACGATGCCCGACCATCTCCCGATAGGAGGCGTTGGCCATGTCGAAAATGTGGGAGGGGCCGTGGGTGGCGGCCATGAAACCGGGAGCGTTGTCAAACAGCTGCCGCAGCCGCTCCGCCTCGTCGAGGCTCTGGGGCTCAAGGCCCGGCTTGCCGGGTTTCTCCTTGCCGGATCGCGGGGCGGGAGGCCGCATGACTCACAAGCTCCACACTTACGTCCCCGCCCGGCGAAATCCCTAGACGCCCAGCTGTGACGAAGGAAGCCCCGTCTTGGCTAAGGACCGGCGCCGGCCTGCACCTGCCGCAGCACCCGCAGCAGATTCCCGCCCATGATCCTGGCGATGTCGGCTTCGCTCATCCTTTCGCGCCGCAGCCGCGCCGTGATCCGCGGCAGAGCGGCGATATCCTCCATGCCGACGACCCCGCCGCCGCCGTCCCAGTCGGCGCCGAGGCCGACATGGTCGGCGCCCATCACCGCGACCGCGTGCAGAAGCGCGCGCATGAAGAGATCAAAATCGGCCGTCGTGTAAGGACGCCGGGCGTCGAGCGCGGCGGTGTCGGCGATCAGTTGCCGGCGCTCGGCGGGGCTGAGCTCGGCCCAGCGCTCGTGACGATCGTTGTTGGCGTCGCGTTCGGGCGAATTGTCGTGCTGGACGAGGTAGATCGAGTTCATGAACAGCACACCCCCGGCGCGCGCCAGCCGCCGCATCCGCGCATCGTCGAGGTTGCGCGGATGGCCGAAGATCGCCTTCGGGCCCGAATGCGAGGCGATTATCGGCACCCGGCTCTGCTCGACCATCTGGTCGAACGCCGCGTCCGAGCTGTGGCTGACGTCGATGACCATGCCGAGCCGGTTCATCTCCGCCACCCATAACCGGCCGAGCGGGGAAAGACCGCGCCAGCGCGCCTCGCCGGTCGCCGAATCGGCGAGCTGGTTGGTGCGGCTGTGGACCGGACCGGCCATCCTCACCCCGAGCCGGCGGAAGCTGGCGAGCAGCGACAGGTCCTCGCCGAGCGGCCAGCTATTCTCCATGCTGATGAAGGCGATGCGCCTGCCCGCGCGGTGCAGCCGCTCGGCGTCGGCGGCGCTCAGGGCGAGGCCCATGGCGCCGCGATTCTCGCCGATCACGCGATGGATCGCCGCCGCCCGCACCAGGGCGGCGTCGCGCGCCGCCGCATAGCCCGCCGGGTTCAGCTCGCCCTGCCTCGTGAAGATGACGAAGAAGCCGCCATCGAGGCCGCCCGCGGCCATGCGCGGCAGGTCGACCTGGCTGCGGTCCTGATCGTAACGGTGGCGCTGCCCGAAATCCCAGCGCCCGTCGTCGAACCGGGCCGGGATGTCGAGATGGGTGTCGAGCACGATCATCCTCGCGTGCGCGGCGCGGTCCTGCGCGCCGACCTCGGGCCGCTGCGCCGAGGCCGGGATGGCGAGGAGGATGGCAAGGGCGGGAATGGAGAGGATGCGCATAAAACTGGCTCCGGGCTGCGCGGCTATTGAAGCCGCCGCGCCGCCCGCGTCAATCGATCATGTCCTAAGGATCGATCTCGCGCAGCCGTTCGACCCCGCGGCGCAGCGACTCCGCCGATTGCTCCAGCGCGCGGGCCGCCAGCGCCGCCCGCAATTCCGCGACCGAGCCCTGGTCGGCGCCGCAATCGTTGCACCGGATCGGCGCGTCCTCGCCCGCCCCTTCGGGCAGGCTGTAATTGGCGCTGCCGCAGGATTCGCAGTGGATCTCGACCGATACGTCCATTCCAATCCCCTAGCCTCAATCGACCCGCATGGCCAATGCGGCGAGGCTCTCGGCTTCGATGAGCAGGCTGTCGTCGACCGTGCCGGTGGCGGTGCGCTCGCGGCCGATGATGACGAGGACCGGGACGGCCATCGGCGAGACGCGGTCGAGCCTGACGTGGAGCATCGTGTTCTGGGCGCGGTCGAGCAGGGAGGCGAGGCGGCCGACGTCGGTCATGCGGGTGCGGGCGTCCGCCCACGCGGCCTTCAGCAGCAGATGATCGGGCTCATAGCGGCGCAGCACGTCGTAGATGAGGTCGGTCGAGAAACTGACCTGGCGGCCCGACTTGCGCTTGCCGGGATGGTGGCGCTCGACGAGGCCGCCGATCACCGCCACCTCGCGGAACGCGCGCTTCAACAGGCTCGATCCCTGCACCCATTCGACGAATTCCTGCTCGAGGATGTCGGCCGAAAAGAGCGCGGCCGGCTCGGTGATCGGATCGAGCCCGTAGACGGCGAGCGCATAATCGTTGGAGACGAAGCCCAATGGCCTGAGGCCGGCGCTTTCCATCCGCCTGGTGATCAGCATGCCGAGCGACTGGTGCGCGTTCCAGCCTTCGAAGCTGTAGGCGACCATATAGTGTCGGTGCTCGTGCGGGAAGGTCTCGACGAGCAACTGGTTGGGCGCGGGCAGCGCCGACCGGTAGGCCTGGACCTCGAGCCATTCGCGGACGTCGTTGGGGAAGCGCGGCCATTGCTCGCGGTCGTGGAGAAAGTGGCGGACGCGCTCGGCGAGGTTGGTGCTCATCGCCATCCGCGCCCCCATATAGGTCGGGATGCGCGCCGACTTGGACGAGGCGCGGACGATCAGGTCGGTGTTGTCGATCTTCTCGACCTCGAGCACCAGCCCGGCGAAGAAGAAGGTGTCGCCGGGCGACAAGGTCGCGGCGAAATTGTCCTCGACGGTGCCGAGCTTGCGGCCGCCCCGGAAGCGGACGTCGTAGAGCGGCACGTCGACGATGATCCCGGCGTTCATCCGGTGCTGCTGGATGAAGCGCGGATGGGAGACGCGCCAGGTTCTGTCCAGCTCCCGGGTCAGCCGCTTGAACTTGTCGTAAGCCTTGAGCGAGTAGCCGCCATTTTCGATGAAGCTCAGCACCTGTCGGAACAGCTCCTCCGACAGGCCGGAATAAGGCGCCGCGCCGCGCACTTCGGCCAGCATCTCCTCCTCGCGGAACGGGGCGGCGCAGGCGGCGGCCATCAGATGCTGGGCGAGCACGTCCAAGGCACCCGGGCGGAAGATTTCGCGGTCGAGCTCGCCCTCGCCGATCGCGTCGAGCGCCGCGCGCGCCTCGAGATATTCGAAGCGGTTGCCGGGGACGAGGATCGCCTCGCTGGGCTCGTCGAGCCGGTGGTTGGCGCGTCCGATCCGCTGCAGCAGCCGCGACGAGCCCTTGGGCGCCCCCATCTGGACGACGAGGTCGACGTCGCCCCAGTCGACGCCGAGGTCGAGGCTGGCGGTGCAGACGAGGCCGCGCAGCCTTCCGGAGGCGACCGCCGCCTCGACCTTGCGCCGCGCCTCGATCGAGAGCGAGCCGTGGTGGATGCCGATCGGCAGGTTCGCCTCGTTGAGCGCCCACAAATCCTGGAAGATCAGCTCGGCGAGGCTGCGCGTGTTGCAGAAGACCAATGTCGTCTTGTGCTTCTCGATTTCGCGCATGACGTTTTGCGCGGCCCAGCGCCCGCTATGGCCCGACCAGGGGATTTTCTCGTCCTCGGGCAGCAGGATCGAAATCTCGGCCTCGGCGCCCGGATCGCCCTGAACCACGTCCACGGTCTCGACGTCGCCATGCGGGGCGAGCCAGCCCTGATAGGCTTCGGCATCGGCGACGGTGGCCGACAGGCCGACGCGGCGCAGGCCCGGGGCCAGCGCCTGGAGCCGCGCCAGCGACAAAGCGAGCAGGTCGCCGCGCTTGCCGGTTGCGAAGGCGTGGATCTCGTCGACCACCACCGTCCGCAGCCCTTCGAACAGCAGCAGGCTGT
>DASQFO010000105.1:0-5777 GCA_035633095.1 Allosphingosinicella sp.
GGTGGCGCGCGGAGAGCATGTTGAAGGCGCGGATCACGCCCGGCAGCTGGGCGAGCCGGCGGTTGCGGGCGAGCACGCCGAGGAAGCTCGCCGTGATGGAATCGAGCTTCATCGCCCCGGCGACCGCCGCGGCGGCGCGCACCGCCTCGTCGCGGCCGACCAAAGGGCTGATTGTGAGCGCGCGGAGCTCCGCCGATTCGGCGAGCGCCTGCTTCACCGCGGCCAGGCTCTTGCCCACCGCGTCGAGCTCTTTCTTCTCATTGGCCAGCTCGAACAGGGCAATGGCGTAGCGCCCCGCTAAGCTTGCCTGAATGCCGCCGGAAATATCCACGCGCCTTTGAACTCCTGGATCGGAATTTGGACCCATGCGAACGGGCCGCGAAGAGGCGTCCCGATGGGTTCGCGGGCGCACTAGCAGGGGCGTTGCTGCGATGCAAGATGAGCGGGCTTTGAAAGCAAGCTTCAGGACGCATCGGCCCCGAATCCAGGCCAAGAGGAGCGGCGAAAGGAGTTTCACCTTATGGCCTACAGGATCGATGGATTGGCGCCTGAGGCGTTCAAAAGCCTGTTCGGGATGATGGACGGCGAGCTCGCGGCGCGGGGCGCCATGCGCGTGACGGCGGATTCGGCTTCGGGCTATCCGTGCCGGGTCAGCCTCGAGGACGCCGAGCCGGGGGAGGAATTGGTGCTCCTGAACTACGTCTCGCACGACGTGGCGGGGCCGTTCCGCACCGCCTATGCCATCTATGTGCGCAAAGGCGCGGGGGCCGCCTCCTTCGCCGATGAGGCGCCAGCCTATCTCGACAAGCGCACATTGGGTCTGCGCGGCTTCGATGCCGAAGGGATGCTGCGCGGCGCCTTGCTGGCGATGCCCGGCGAGGCGGACGCGAAAATCCGGGAGCTGTTCGAGCAGACCGAAATCGGCACCATCCATGCGCACAACGCGGCTTACGGCTGCTTCCTGGCGCGGATCGAGAGGAATTGACCATGGCAAGCCTTGCAACCCCCATCCGCCGCGATAGACCGGCGGCGGTGAACGACTCTCGGCCCATTTCCGACGAGGCGGCCTGGCGGGCAATGCTCGCCCGCGATCGGACCATGGACGGGCGCTTCGTCACCGGCGTCCTCACCACCGGCATCTATTGCCGGCCCTCGTGCGCGGCGCGGCACCCGAAGCGCGGGAACGTCCGCTTCTTCGCCACCGGCGCCGAGGCCCGCGCGGCGGGGCTGCGCGCCTGCCTTCGCTGCCTGCCCGACGAGGTCAATCGCGAGGAGGCGGCGCTCGACGAGGCGTTCCGGCTGCTGGCGGCGGCCGAGGAGGCGCCGTCGCTCGACGCGCTGGCGGCGCAAGCGGGCTATTCGCCGCACCATTTCCACCGCCTGTTCAAGCGCGCCACCGGCGTGACGCCCGCCGCCTATTACCGGAGCCTCAGGGCGCGGCGGACGGAGGCGGCGCTCGCCACGAACGAGCGGATCACCGACGCGATCTACGACGCCGGCTATTCGGGCCCGGCGCGCTTCTACGCCGACGCCAAAGGGCGGCTCGGCATGACGCCCTCGGCCTGGCGCGACGGCGGGCGCGGCGAGACCATTCGCTGGGCGACCGCGGAGACCGATATCGGCACGATGCTGGTGGCGGCGACCGCCAAGGGCATCTGCCGGCTGTCGTTCGACGAGGACGAAGGCGAGCTCGGGCGGCGCTTCCCGAACGCGGCGATCGCGCATGGCGGCGAGGAAATGGCCGATCTCGTCCGGCGCACGGTAGCCGCGGTCAACGCGCCGGAGAAGCCGCACGACCTTCCGCTCGACGTCCACGGCACCGCATTCCAGGAGGCGGTCTGGCGCGAGCTCATGCGCATCCCGCCGGGTGAGACGCGCACCTACGCCCAGATCGCGGCCGCGGTCGGCAGGCCCGCCGCGGTGCGCGCCGCCGGATCGGCGAACGGCGCCAACAATGTCGCGGTGCTGATTCCCTGCCACCGCGTGATCCGCACCGACGGCACGCCGGGCGGCTACGCCTACGGCCTCGACCGCAAGACCCGGCTGCTCGCGCGGGAGGGCTGGAAGGGCTGATCAGCCGGGCGGCGCGGGCGCGGCCGGCGCCCCTTGATGCTCGCATCGATAGACCAGCCGCTCGTTGGGCAGGTTCGGCAGCACCGCGCCGATCTCGCGCTGCTGGTCGGCGAGGATGGTGCGCGCTTCGGCATCGCCGGTGCAGGCCTTGACGTCGACGTCGCGGCGGAGCGCGCGGACCCGGGTCATGGTCGCACCGTCGAGCAGATAGCGGGTGACGACATATTCGCCGGTTCCGGGCCTAAACTCGGCGACGGAGACCGCCTGCTCGTCATTGGGGACGAGGATGCGGGTCCAGGTGTCGCCGTTCCTGGCATATTGGGTGCGCGCGTTGACGCAGCCGGTCGCCGCCCAGTCGAACGGCACGTCGCCGGTCGAGGAGACGGTGACCCGGCTCCGGTCCGGCACCAACCGGCACAGGTTTCGGCCGGCGAAGCGGTCGGGCGCGGCGGCGGCGTCGACGGCCGCTTTCGGCTGCGCCTCGGCGGCGTCGCTCAGGCGCGGGCGGGCGAGGAAGGCGATGACGGCGAGCAGGAGGAAGGCGGCGCCCGCGCCGCCCAGGATTTTGGCGGGCTTCAGTCTGTCCTTGCTCAGCATGATGCCGCCGCCGCCGAGGCCGACCAAAGCGAAGACGAGCAGCAGCACCGAAAGCGCGAGCCGGGTCTCGCGGACCTCCTGGATCCGGGCGAGGCTGCGTTCGCGCGCGCCGCGCGCTTTTTCGGCTTCGGCGGCCGAAGCCGCCGCCCTCGCCCGCTCCTCGGCGCCGGCGCGCTCCTGGTCCTGCCTCAGGCGGTCGGTCATGCTGACGCATTCGGTGGCGACGGTCTGGAAGGGCTGGCGCGCCTGGCGCAGGAATGTGGTGAGCTCGCGATTGGCGACGGCGAACGCGAACGGCGCGTCGCCGTCCTGGTTGCGGGTGATGAGCGTGTTGACGCCGAGCACGCGGCCGCACTGGTCGAGCAAAGGCCCGCCCGAGTGGCCGCGGGCGATGTTGGCGGTGTGGAGGAGCGTGGTGATGCCGCTGATCGGCCGCACGTTGGAGAAGATGCCTACCGAGCGGGTCGCCGGCAGCGGCGTGATATAGTCATCGGCCGAACGGGCGGTGGCGAGATCGACGTTGCCGGGGAAGCCCAAAGCCGCGACCGGCGCGCCGTCGTCCAGGGGCCCGATATAGAGCGGAATCGGCGGGAATCCGCCCTGCTCGACCTCGAGCAGGGCGAGGTCACGGGCGGGATCGACGGCGATGATGCGCGCACGTGTCGCCTGCGCGCCTTCGGACGGAACCACGCCGACCGCGACTCGCTTGCCCTCCTGCGCCTGGGCGACGACATGGGCGTTGGTGACGATCCGGTTCGGCGCGACCGCGAAGCCGCTGCCATGGCCGAAGCCGATCACCTCATTGTCCTCGCCGAACGCGATCACGACGACGCGCACCACCGAGCGCCCGGCGACCGAGATGTCGTCGGCGCGCGCGGGCGCGGCGAAGGCCAGCAATGCCAGCAACAACAGGAATCGGGCCATTTGAACTCCCCGAGCCTTTTCTATGGGGCGGGCGACAGCCGGTCTAGAGGAAGGAATAGGGATCGACATCCACGCTCACCCGAACGCTGCTCTTCCAGCTCAGTGCGCCAAGCCACTCGCGGATGATGTCCTGCACGGGCAAAGCGCGGGCGGCGTGGACGAGGAGGCGCAGGCGGTGCCGGCCGCGCAGCATTGCGAGCGGGGCCGGCGCCGGGCCGAAGACGGCCATGTTCTCGACCCGCGGGGCGGCGCGGCCGATCATGCGCGCGGTCGCGGTCGCTTCGGCATGGTCCTCGGAGGAGACGATGATCGCGGCGAGGCGGCCGAAGGGCGGCATGGCCGCCTCGCGGCGGGCCTCGGTCTCGGCGGCGTAAAAGCCCTCCGAATCGCCGGCGACGAGCGCCTGGATCACGCGCGCTTGCGGGTCGTGGGTCTGGACGAGGACGCGGCCGTGGCGTTCGCCGCGGCCGGCGCGGCCCGAGACCTGCCGGATCTGCTGGAAGCTGCGCTCGGCGGCGCGCAGATCGCCGCCGGCGAGCCCCAGATCGGCGTCGACGACGCCGACCAAAGTCAGATTGGGGAAATGATAGCCCTTGGTGACGAGCTGGGTGCCGATGACGATGTCGATCTCTTGGCTCTCCATCCGGGCGACGAACTCGGCCGCCTTGGCGGGGGACCAGATCGTGTCGGAGGTGACGATCGCGGTGCGCGCTTGGGGCAAAAGCGCGGCGACCTCGTCGGCGATGCGCTCGACCCCGGGGCCGCAGGCGACCAGGGAGTCCTCCTCCTTGCACTCCGGGCAAGCGCGGGGCGTCGGCATGACGTGGCCGCAATGGTGGCAGGCGAGGCGCCGGGTGAAGCGGTGCTCGACCATCCAGGCGGTGCAATTGGGACATTGGAAGCGATAGCCGCAATGGCGGCAGAGCGTCAGCGGGGCGTAGCCGCGACGGTTGAGGAAGAGCAAAGACTGCTCGCCGGCTTCGAGATTCTCCTCGAGGGCGCGGACCAGCCGCGGCGCGAGCCAGCGGCCGCGCGGCGGCGGATCCTGGAGGAGGTCCAATGTCGCCATGTCGGGCAGGCGGGCGCCGCCATAGCGGTCGGGGAGCCGCAATTCCTTGTAGGTGCCGATCTCGACCATGTGGCGGCTCTCGATCGCCGGCGTCGCCGAGGCGAGGACGACGGGGACCTGCTCGAGCTTCGCCCGCATCACGGCGACGTCGCGGGCGTGATATTGGACGCCTTCCTCCTGCTTGAAGCTCGCCTCGTGCGCCTCGTCGACGACGATCAGGCCGAGCTTCGGATAGGGCAGGAACAAGGCAGAACGGGCGCCGACGACGACTCGCGCCTCGCCGCTCGCGATCGCGCGCCAGGCGCGGCGGCGCTGCGATTGGCGCAGGCCCGAATGCCAGGGCACCGGATCGCAGCCGAAGCGCGCGGCGAAGCGCTTGAGGAAGGGCTCGGTCAGCGCGATCTCGGGGAGCAGGACGAGCGCCTGGCGCCGCTTGCGGACGGCCTGTGCGATCGCTTCGAAATAGACCTCGGTCTTGCCCGAGCCGGTGACGCCGTCGAGCAGATAGGGCGCGAACGCGGCCCGATCGACGGCGGCGCGCAGCTCGGCCGAGGCCTCGCCTTGCGCGGGCTCGAGCGCTGGGGGATCGTGGTCGGGATCGGGGACCGGGAAAGGATCGTCGAGCGCGACCTCGATCGCCTCGATCGCGCCGGCCTTGACCAGGCCGCGAATGACGCCGTCGGAAACGCCGCCGACGATGGCGAGCTCGCGGACCAGACCCATGCGCTCGCCGATCCGCTCCAGCGCCTGGGCGCGCTGTGGGGTGAGGCGCTCGGGGACGTGGCCGGTCGCGCGATATTCGGTGATCGAGCGCGCCCCGTCGAGCGCGCCCGACGAGGGCAAGGCCATGCGCAGCACCGCGCCCAAAGGCGAGAGATAATAATCCGCGGTCCACTCGATCAGCCGCCGCAACGGGGCGCCCAGCGGCGGCAGATCGTAGGCGTGGAGCAGCGGGCGCAGCCGGTTGTCCCCCACCTCCTCGGCCGGCAGCCGCTCGGGCTCCCAGGCCACGCCAATCAATTGGCGCGGGCCCAGCGGCGCGACGACGATCGAGCCGGGCTCGACCGCCATGCCCTGCGGCACGCGATAGTCGAGCGGGCCGAGCGCGGCGTTG
>DASQFO010000106.1:0-1792 GCA_035633095.1 Allosphingosinicella sp.
CGCCCACTATCTCGAAAAGGAGCAGGGCGGCCGCGGCGTATTGCTCGGCGGCGTCCCCGGCGTCGCGCCGGCGCGGGTCATGATCCTGGGCGGCGGCATCGCCGGCGTCAACGCGGCGCAGATGGCGGTCGGGATGCGCGCCGACGTCACCATCTACGACATTTCCAACGCGCGGCTGGCCGAATTGGACATGTTCTTCGGCAGCCAGATCAAGACCGCTTACGCCTCGAAGGCGGCGATCGCCAAGGCGGTGAGGAAAGCCGAGCTCGTGATCGGCGCGGTCCTGATCCCGGGCGCGGCGGCGCCCAGGCTGATCACCCGCGATATGCTGAAGACGATGAAGCGCGGTTCGGTGCTGGTCGACATCTCGATCGATCAGGGCGGCTGCTTCGAGACCAGCCACGCGACCACGCACAGCGACCCGGTCTACGAGATCGACGGGGTGATCCATTATTGCGTGGCCAACATGCCGGGCGCGGTGGCGCGGACCTCGGCGTTCGCGCTCAACAATGCGACCTTGCCGTTCGTTCTGAAGCTCGCCAGCCAAGGCGCTGAAACGGCGATGAAAGCCGACCCGCATCTTGCCGCCGGCCTCAACGTCTCGAACGGCAAGATCCGGCACGCCGCCGTGGCCGAGGCGCTCGGCCTCCCCTTCGAGGCATTGTAGCTTTCCCGTTCCTCTCTCGCCGTCATTCCCGCGAAAGCGGGAATCCTGCCTTGCTTCTCGGCGATCTCTGCGTCTCTGCGCGCAAAAAAAGAATCGGGGTTCGCGCAGAGACGCAGAGATCGCGGAGAAGGTTGAGAAAGAGGTGAGATTCCCGCTTTCGCGGGACTGACGATCGTTATTGGCTGTTCGATGTCGGCGATGATCCGGCGGGAACCGGCGCGGGGCCCGGAATCCGCCCCGATGCCCGCGCCTGCTCCAGCGCCCGCAGCCGTTCCTCGATCAGGCGGCGATAATTGGCTTGCGCGGGCGCGCCGGCGAGTAGCCCGCGCCAGATCCGCTCGGCCTCGTCATAATTGCCGCCCTGCGCGAGCGCGAGGCCGTAGAAGAAAGGCGGGCCCGGATGATCGGGCGCGAGCGAAGCGGCGCGGCCGAAGGCGAGCTGGGCGGCGGGGCTCATCATGCCGCCGCCGTGGATGACCAGGGAATTGCCGAGGCCGACCCAGAGATCGGGGTCGCGCGGGTTGCGGCGCACCGCGGTCTGCAGGATCCTCGCCGCGCCCTCGGTGTCGCCGCGGCGCTGGAAGCCGTCGGCCATGTTCAACCAATACCAGGCGCGGTCGAAGCGGCCGAGCACATCCCCGCGCAGATTGGCGAAGTCGGTGTCGGGAAGCTGCTGTTGCGCGGGCGGCCGCCTGGGCGCGCCCGGAAGGCCGGGATGGCCCTGCCAGCTATAGCCGGCCAGCGCGAGCAGCAAAGCGGCGGCGAGGAATTGCAGCGCGCCCTTGTCGTGGCGCAGGAAGGAGCCGAGCCCCGCCCCCGCGAGCAGGGTCAGCACGATCATGACGAGCCAGCCGCCCATCAGCCTCTCCTCCGCCGCCGGAAACGCCCGCGCGCCAGCCACAGGCCGGCGAGAATCAGCAGGAAGGGCGCCGCCCACAGCGCCCATGTCATCGGGCCGAAGCTGGGCTCGTAGGTCACCCAATCGCCGTAGCGCGAGATCAGCCAGGCCCGGATCGCTTCGGGCTCCTCCCCCGCAAGGATGCGCTCGCGGATCAGCGAGCGCATGTCGCCGGCCATTTCGGCGTCCGAATCGGCGATCGACTGGCCCTGGCAGACCAGGCAGCG
>DASQFO010000107.1:0-2434 GCA_035633095.1 Allosphingosinicella sp.
AGAGCAAAGCCATGCCTTCGATCACCCGGCCGACATTGGCGATGTTGCGATCGAGATGGCGGGGGCCGTGGCCGATCACCGCGTAAAGCTCGCCGCCCGTCCCCGTGCTCGGCGCGAGATCGCGGCCGACGCCGACGCTGCCGTAGCAATGGGCGAGCCAGGCCATGCGGCGGCGCGGATCGAAGGCCATCGGCCAGCCGTCCACATGTCCGGCGAGCGGCGCATAGGCGTCGGGGAAGCCGAGCGGACGGATGTTGAGGCCGGCGAGCGGCCTTTCATATTCGGCCGGGGGCGAAGCGACGACGCCGTCGGGCAGCGCCGCCTCGGCGTCGCCATTGCCCCATTGCGCGACATAATTGTCCTGGACCCGGTAGATCGTCGCTTCGTTCCACCAGCCGGCGCGGGCGAAGCGGCGCATGTTGGCGATATGGATCGGCGCGAAATCGGGCGCGAGCTCGACGATCACCTGGCCGCCTCCGGCCAGGTCCATGACCAGCAGATTCTCGGGATCGACGGGCCGCCAGTCCGAAGCCGCCGAATTGGCGATCACCTCGGTGGGCTCGGTCGCGCCCTGGACCGGCGCCGGCCGCCAGGCGCGGGGTTGGGCGGATGCGGGGGCGGCGAGAATCGCGAGCATTGCGACGGCGGAATAGCGGCGCATAAGGTGATCCTTCTTCGATTCAGCCGACGTTTGGGGAAACCTGTCCCGGGATCAAGTCCTTCCTTGTTGCGGCGGCGGAACAGGCGCGCGCGCTCGCGGGTTTTGACATAGGTCGGGCTTCGGCGAGGGAGAAAGCATATGAGCGTCAGGGACGATATCAGGGAAGGCATGGAAGTGATCGGCGCCGACGGCGTCCATGTCGGCACCGTCGATCGGATCGACGAGAAGCGAATCAAGCTGACACGGCCGGACAGCGGCGAAGGAAGCCACGAGGGCCACCACCATTATCTCTCGGTCGGCCTGATCGCCGAGGTCGAGGGCGACAAGGTGCGGCTTTCGGCCAAGGGCGACGTCGCCGCCGGCCTGTTCGAGGAAGAGGAAGCCGAAAGCAGCGCCGGCTGATCCTCGCGTCGCCGAACGCGGCAATGAAAAGCGTCCGCCGCCCGGGCGCCCTTTTCCCGTCTACCAGATGTGCACCCTTTGCTCGGGCGGCAGATAGAGCCGGTCGCCGGGCCGGACGTTGAAAGCGGCATACCAGGCGTCGACGTTGCGGACGATGCCGTTGACCCGCCATTCGGGCGGGCTGTGGGGATCGGTCAGCACGCGCTCGCGCAGGGCGCCCTCGCGGATCTGGCTGCGCCAGGCCTGGGCGAAGGCGAGGAAGAAACGCTGGTCGCCGGTGAGGCCGTCGATCATCGCCGGCTCGCCGTGCCGGGCGACGTGGCGGCGATAGGCGGCATAGGCCATTTCGAGCCCGCCAAGATCGCCGATATTCTCGCCCATGGTGAGCTGGCCGTTGACGTTGAGCCCGGGGATGGCGGCGTAGCCGTTATACTGGTCGCGCAGCCGGGTCGTGCGCTCGGTGAACCGCGTCGCCGATGCGGCCGTCCACCAATCGCGGATTCGTCCGGTGGCGTCGAACTGGCGGCCCTGATCGTCGAAGCCGTGGCCGATCTCGTGGCCGATCACGGCGCCGATCGCGCCGTAATTGACCGCCGGATCGGCCGAAGCGTTGAAGAAGGGCGGCTGCAGGATCGCGGCCGGAAAGGTGATCTGGTTGGTCAGCGGGCTGTAATAGGCGTTGATCGTCTGCGGGGTCATCGACCAGAGCGAGCGGTCGACCGGCCCCTGCAGCCGCGAAAGCTGCAGATTCCAGTCGAACTCGCCGGCGCGGACGATGTTGCCAAGCACGTCGGCGCGGTCGACCCGGATCGGCGAATAATCGATGAAGCGGACCGGATTGCCGATCCTGGGATCGAAGGCGTCGAGCTTGGCCAGCGCCTCGGTCCGGGTCGCGTCGTCCATCCATTCGAGGGTCCGGAGCCGTTCCGCAAAGGCGCCGCGCAGGTTCGCGATCAGCTCGTTCATCTGGCTGCGGCTTTCGGCCGGGAAATGGCGGCGGACGTAGATCTCGCCGACCGCTTCGCCGAGCGCGCCGTCGATCACTAGAAGGCCGCGCTTCCAGCGCTCGCGCTGCTGCGGGACGCCGCGCAGCGTGCGCGAATAGAAGTCGAAATTGGCCTCGTCGAACGCGCGCGGCAGGAACTGGGTGTAGCTGTTGATGAAGCTGAACGTCATCCAGTCCTTCCAGACCTCGAGCGGCACTTCGGCGAAGAGCCGGCCCTCGGCCGTGATCGCGCTGGTCTGGGCGGCGACGACGGTGGGGACGTTGCCCAGCCCCTGCGCCTCGAGCCACATTGTCCAATTGAACTGCGGGGCGAGCGCATTCAGCTGCTCGCGGTTCATCGGATTGTAGATCTCGCGGATGTTGCG
>DASQFO010000108.1:0-2422 GCA_035633095.1 Allosphingosinicella sp.
GGCCCGAGCCGGCGCCGACCAGGACGACATTGTCGAAGGCGGGATGGCGGTCGATCAGGAGGTCGCCGTTCGAGCTGTTCTCATATTGGCAGACGCGCGCCTCGCTGAGCGGGCGGCGGGCGAGATCCGGGAAGCGCCGCGCCATGAACGCGCGCACGTCGGCGAGCATTTGCGGCGTAAGCGTGCGGTCGCCCGTGTCGGGGTCCATCGGCGGCCCGTGCGCGTCGTGGGCAATCTTGAAGCCGCGGCCTTCGAGGTCGGGGAAGCCGTAATAGATGTCGCCGCCGTTGAAGTCGGCCCACCCGGGCAGCCGGCCGGGCTCGAAGCGGGCATCGCCGGGCTCGGGCGCGAAGAAGAACACCTCCTGCCGGGTCGGGAAGATGCGGCGGCCGAGCAGATCGGGGAAAACCCGCCCGAGCCAGGGCCCGCAGGCGAAGACGAAGCGGTTGGCGCGCAGAGTCTCGCCGGCCGTGGTCGTGATATGCGGCAGGTCGCGCCCCGACCAGTCCGGCGCCGCGACCTGGGCCTGACGGTAACGGCCGCCGCGGCGGACGAATTCGGCGACGAGGGTCTGCACCGCGCGCCGCGCCATCAGCGCGCCGAAACGGGGCTCGTAGAGCCCCGCGGCGATGCCGCCGAAGTCGATCTGCGGGAAGCGCCGCCGCATCGCCGCCTGGTCGAGCAGCTCGGTCGGCAACCCCATGCGCCGGTGCACCCGCATCGTCTCTTCAAGGAACGGCTCGGCCTGCGCGAAGAAGAAGAGGACGCCGAGCTCGTGGAAGATGGGCAGCCCCGACCGCCGCGACAAAGCGCGCCAGTCGGTCAGCGAATCGAGTGCCATCCGGGTATAGACCTCGTCGGCGCCGTAGGAACCGCGGGTCATCCGCGATTCGCCGCCCGAGGAGGCGCGGGCATGGGCCGGGCCCCAGGCGTCGATCAGCATCACGCTGCGGCCCGCCGCCCTGAGCCGCGTCGCGGTCCAGGCGCCGAACACGCCGGCGCCGACCACGATCGTGTCGGCGTCGAGCCCGCTTGGGCGGGCCAGCAGCGTCCCGGGAAGGGCGGCCGCGGCCGCCGCTCCCGCCCCCGAAAGGAGCAAGGAGCGGCGGTTGATAGGCGTCACATCAAGTCCGACGGGTTCAGCGGGAGCCGAAGCGCTTCCTGATGGTCAGGCCGACGCTCCGCGGCTGGCCGATGTTGAAGCCGAGCCGCGCCCGTCCGCCGCGCTCGCGGTCGAACGAAAGCAAAGCGTTCTCGTCGAAGAGGTTGGTGACGTAGATCATCACCCCCAGGCCGTTGTCCCAGTCGATGCCGGCGCTGAGGTTGACGTAATCGTAGGAGGGCAGCTTCAGATCGATCGTCGTCGCGGCGCCGGCGGGCGCCCCGCCGAACGCCAGGCCATGGTTGAAGGTGCGCGGACTGCGCTCCTGGTCGCTCGGCTGGGTGTAGCGGCTGCCGACATGCTGGAACGAAGCGCCGACATAGGCTTCGGCGCCGTCGCTGACCGGGAAGCTGTAGCTGGCGCTCGCCGAAATCTGGAAGTTCGGCACGCTCGCGAACCGGTTGCCCGCGCGGATGCCGGTGTTCGTCGCCAGCGGCTCGGGCAGCGTCGTGTCGAACTCGGCCTCGACGATCGTTCCGTTGACCGAGAGATCGAGACCCTGCACCGGCGACCCGGACAGCTCGAACTCGGCGCCCATCGTGTGCGATTCCGGCACGTTGAAGACGATGCGCGACGAGCAGGTGCCGGCGTCGAGCGTGACCTGGAGGTTGGTGATGTCGGTGTAGAAGCCCGCGGCGGCGAAATTGATGCCGCTGCGGCGGCCGCGCACGCCGGCCTCGAAATTCCACAGGGTCTCGTCGTCATAGTTCTGGAAGCCGCCGAACAAGGCGGCGTCGCCCGGGCTGCACAGCGGAATGTTGAGCGGGTCGTTGACGCCGCCGAGGCGGAAGCCCTTGGACGCTTGGGCGTTGAACCGGATGTTGTCCGCCAACTCATAGGAAGCGATCACGCGCGGGCTGAAGCCGTTCGACGTCGTCCGGTCGGTGCGGCTGTCCTGGTTGGAGAAGAGGCCGCTCGAGTCGAAGCTGCGCTCCTCCTCGAACCAGTAATAGCGGCCGCCCGCGGTGATCGAGAAGCGCCCCATCTCGTACGTGCCCTCGCCGAAGATCGCGGTCTGGCGGATATCGTAGGGCAGGTCGGCGGCATAAGGCGAATTCGCCGGGAAGCCCGGGCGGGTTGTCGCGGCGGCCGTCCCGGCGCCGAGCGTCGCGTCGGTGAACGCGTCATAGCCGGGAGTGGGCAGCCGTTGGCGATAGAAGCGGTCGACTTTCGAGTAGAAACCGCCGATCACCCATTGCAACGGCCCTGGATCGCCGGAGGACAGACGCAATTCCTGGGTCACGCTGTCGAGGTCGGTCG
>DASQFO010000109.1:0-1738 GCA_035633095.1 Allosphingosinicella sp.
GGTGCCGCAATATTCGCTCGTGCCCTGGCCCAAGCCGCTGTCGAAGATGCTGGCCTTCGCGCTTCCGGCGCTCGCCTTCCTCGTCTCCTACGCGTCGGAAGCGGGCATGTTCGGGCGCGATCCCCTTATCGTCATGGCCGGCAGCGTCGCCGTGTCGCTGATCGCTTTGGCCTGCCTCGGCCGGCGCTGGCCGTTCGCCGCCTGCCTCGCCGCCCTGATGCTGAGCTATGGCGGCTGGGGCACGATCGGGCGCTCGATGGCGGATCAGCGCACCCGCTCCTATTTCGGCATTTACGAGGTCAGCACCCGCTACGACGGCACGGCGCGGGTCCTGACCCACGGCACGACGCTGCACGGCATCCAGAATCTCGAGCCCGGCCTCGAAACCGTCCCGACCTCCTATTACGCCCGCCGCTCGGGCGTCGGCCTCGCGCTTGGAAACGCCGACGCCCTCTTTGGCGCTCATCCACGGATCGGCGTGGTCGGCCTGGGCAGCGGCACGCTCTCCTGCTACGCCCACCCGAACCAGGCGTGGACCTTCTTCGAGATCGATCCGGCGATGGTCCAGGTCGCGCGCCGCCGCTTCACCTTCCTCGCCCAATGCGCGCCGCAGGTCCGGATCGTGCTCGGCGACGCGCGTTTGAGCCTCGCCCGTCATCCCGCCGCTTCGATCGACATCCTCGCCGTCGACGCCTTCTCCTCCGACGCGGTGCCGATGCACCTGCTCACCCGCGAGGCACTGCGCGTCTACGGCCGGGCGGTGCAGGCGAACGGCATCGTCCTGTTTCACATTTCCAACCGCTATCTCGATCTCAAGCCGGTCGTCGCCGATCTCGCCGCGCGCGGGGGCTGGACCGCCGCTATGATGCAATATGTGCCCGAGGAGGAAGAGGAGATCCTCAACGCCACCGTCTCGGTCTGGATCGCCTTGTCGCGCAACCCGGCGACGATCGAGCGGCTCGAGGCGTTGAGCGGCGACGATGCGATGTTCTGGGAGACCGTCCCGCCGCAGCCGGGCTTTGCCGGCTGGAGCGACGACCACGCCTCGATCCTGCCGATCATCAACTTCGGCAATCCGTGGCCGGGCCGGTGACGCTCAGCTTCAACGGCAGGACGCCGCTGATCGACCCGACCGCCTTCGTCGCGCCGGGCGCGCAGCTGATCGGCGACGTCGAGATCGGGCCGGAAGCCAGCGTCTGGTACAATTGCGTGCTGCGCGGCGACATGAACCGGATCCGGATCGGCGCGCGCACCAACATCCAGGACGGGAGCGTGATTCACGTCGATCCGCAGCGGCCGGGCGGGCCCGGCGAGGGGTTTCCGGCGCTGATCGGCGCCGACGTGCTGATCGGGCATCTGGCGATGGTCCACGGCTGCGTCCTCAACGACCGCGCCTTCGTCGGCCTGGGCGCGATCGTGATGGACGGCTGCGTGATCGAGGGCGATGCGATGCTCGCCGCCGGCGCCATGCTGACCCAGGGCAAGCGCATCCCACAGGGCCAGCTCTGGGCCGGCCGCCCCGCCAAATATGTTCGCGATCTCGGCGCGGCGGACCTGGCCGGCATGGCGCTGGGCGTCGCCCATTATGTCGCGCTCGCCAAGCGCCACGCCGCCGAGATCAGCGGCGGATAGCCGCCTTCAGCCGGTCGATCCTGTCCTGCTGCCCGGCCGCCAGCCCTTCGACCGACGCAAAGGCCCGATCGATAGCGTCGAGATCGCCGCGATTTGTGGGCAGGTC
>DASQFO010000110.1:0-2350 GCA_035633095.1 Allosphingosinicella sp.
ACGCGCCCGTTGACCTCGGCGACGTCGATCGCGCGGGTGTGGCCCGCCGCGATCACCGCCACGGCCTCGTCCAGCTCGAAGGGGATGCCGGCGTCGCGGGCGAGATGGTTGAGCGTCCCCAAAGGCAGGATTCCGAACGGCCGGCCGCTCCCCGCCAGCTGCCCGGCCGCGCCGCTCAGGGTGCCGTCGCCGCCGCCCGCCACGACCGCGTCGAGGCCCGGAGCCGAGGCGGCCTCGCGGAACGCCTCGACGATGGCGTCCGATTCCGTCGGGCGCACGTCGGCATCGACGCCGAGGGCGGCGAACGCGGCCATGATCCGCTCCGCTTCCTCATCGTCGCCCTTGGAGGTGCCGCCCCCCTTGTTGACGATCACCCGGATTCGCATGGGATCAGGCCGGGCCCATCCGGAAGACGCATAATTTGTTGCCGTCGGGATCGCGGAAATAGGCGCCGTAGAAGGCGCTGGGGCCGTCGGGCGTGCGCAGCCCGGGCGCGCCTTCGTCGCTGCCGCCGAGCTCGAGCGCGCGGGCGTGCATCCGGTCCACCATGTTGCGGCTCTCCATCGCCAAAGCGGCCATGTTGCCGTTGCCGGCCGAAGCTTTATTGCCGTCATAGGGCCTGGTGACGGCGATGCCGGGCCGTCGGTCCCCGGTGCCGTAGAGGGTGAAGCCGGTCTCCGGGAACTCCATCTTGCGGGTCGCGCCGATCTCGCCGAGCAGCGCGTCGTAATAGGCGCGCGCCCTGTCCAGGTCGTTGGTGCCCAAAGTCACATAGCCGATCATGTTGGTTCTCCCTTGGTCGGTGGCGGCGGCCCGGCGGGCGGGCAGGCCCCGATTCGCCGGCCGATGGTGCGGGTTTCGATAATCATATTGGCCCCTTCCGGCATGCCCGTCGAGGTCATCCGCATGCGCACGTCGTGGCTGCGCGGGCCATAAAGACCGTCCATGCTGGTGGTCACGTTTCCCGGCATGCCGCCGCCGGCGCAGCGCATCTCCCCGCGCATGCGGCCATCGCGCATGGAAAAGCCGCGATAGGTGCAATGGCCGTCGCGCTGCGTCCTCAGGAAATTGCGTTCCGGGTGGGCGGCCTGCTCGGGCGTTATGCAGTTGCGCACGGACGGCCGATGGCGCCTGATCTCGGCTTGCGCCCGGCGCGGCAGGTTCGGCCCGGTCGCGTCGAGCACCTCGCTGCTGACCTCCCAGAGGCCCGGCTCGACGCGGACGTTGCGCAGCTCCGCGGCGACCTCGTCGATAGTCATGTTGCGGCTTTCCCCGGTGCCGCAAGCCGCAAGCGCGAGCATGGCGGCCGCCGGCGCGAGCAGTGGCGCCGCTCGCATCGGCTTCGAGATTCCCGCTCAGCCCGCGGGGCAGTCGCCGACGCGGCGTCCGGTGGTCCGGCTCTCCATGTCGGTCGTGACGCCGCCGGCGGCCACCTGGACCTGCTGGTTCATCTCATAGCTGGTCGCGGTAAACTGCCCGCTCATCGTCGTTCGCATCGAGGTGCCCTGCTGATTGCACTGGACCATTCCCTGGATGCGCCCGCCGGACATGGTGAAATCGGTGTAGCTGCAGCCGCTGTCCTCGCCGCTGCCGGTCAGGAAATTGGCGTCCGGGCGGCGCGCTTTGTCGGGCGTCATGCAATAGCTGACCGTGGTCGGCGGCGGCATGGGCGGCGTCACGCCGGCGGGCATGCCGGCCATGGCGAGCCGGGTCACCTCGGTCGTCGTCTCCCACTGGCCGGGCTGGAAGGAGGCCGCGGCGGTGCTGCCCGCGCCTTCTTCGCCGACGCCCGCCCCGGCACCTTCTTTACCTGCGGCCGATCCGTTGCCGGCCGGCTCCTGGCTGCTGCAGGATATGGCGAGCAGCGCCGCGATCGCGGCAAGGGGACGCCTCATTCCGCCCTCCCGTCAGGTCGCCGGGCAGTCGCCCGTTCGGCGCCCGGTCATGTTGCCCGACATGCGGACGGTTTGCGGCCCCTGCGTTCCCGGGGGCGCCTGCATCTCGGCGGAGACCCGGGCCTCCATCGTGGTCGCGGTGTAGCCGCCCTCCCAGGACATTTGCATCGTGCCGCGGTCGGCCGCCCGGCAGGTGCCGCGGACTCGAATCGTGCCGCCCGAGAAGGTGTTTTCGCTGAACTGGCAGTCGCCGCTATTGCCGCCCGGGTTCATCATCCGCCCCATCGGATTGGCGGCCTGTTCGGGGGTCATGCATTCCGAGTGGACCTGCGGCTGGCTCATCATCGCGCGCAACGGGGCGGCCGCGGCTTCAGGCGCGCCCGGTACCTCGATCGAGCTGAATCGGACCGTCGTCTCCCATTGACCGGGCTGGAGGGAAACCGCGCTGCCCGAGC
>DASQFO010000111.1:0-4386 GCA_035633095.1 Allosphingosinicella sp.
TGTGGGGATCGAAGCTCAACGTGGTCGCGGTCATCTTCCTGTCCGCAGCGTCCGGACTTCTTGCGTTCGGTTGACCGCTCTTCCGCGCTCGCATTGACGAAAAACCGGGTTTAAGAGGGCCGTAATGGCCACTGCCACGCACCTCGTTACCGAAAAGGAAGCTCGCGCCCATCCGCCGCGCGACGCGGTCGTGGTCCGCTTCGCTGGGGACAGCGGCGACGGCATGCAGCTGACCGGCGGCCAGTTCACCTTGTCGACCGCGCTCGCCGGCAACGATCTCGCCACCTTCCCCGATTTCCCGGCCGAGATCCGCGCGCCGCAGGGGACGACCTTCGGCGTCTCGGCCTTCCAGATCAATTTCGGCTCGGCCGCGATCGAGACCGCGGGCGACGCGCCCGACGTCCTGATCGCGATGAACCCGGCGGCGCTCAAGACCAATGTCGGCGATCTGAAGCCCGGCGGCCTGATCATCGCCGACGAGGGCGAGTTCGGGCCGCGCAACCTCGCCAAGGCCGGCTACGAAGCCAATCCGCTCGACGACGACACGCTCGCCAAATGGCAGGTGATCCGCTTGAACATGTCGCAGCTCACCCTCGACGCGGTGAAGCCGTTCGGCCTCGGCAACAAGGAGGCGCTGCGCTGCAAGAACATGTGGACGCTCGGCCTTGCCCTGTGGATGTTCGACCGCGACCGCGCGCCGATCACCGACTGGCTCAAGGCCAAGTTCGCCAAGTCGCCCGAGCTCGCCGAGGCCAATATCGCGGCGCTGAACGCCGGCCACGCTTATGGCGAGACCGCCGAGATGGGCGGCCAGTTCCACCAGCATCATATCGATCCCGCTCCGGCCGAGCCCGGTCTCTACCGCACCGTCACCGGCGCCGAGGCGATCTCGCTCGGCCTGGTCGCGGGCGCCAAGCTCGCCGGCCTGCCGATGTTCTTCGGCGGCTATCCGATCACGCCGGCGTCGGCGATCCTCCACCATCTCTCGCGGCTCAAGGAATATGGCGTCACCACCTTCCAGGCCGAGGACGAGATCGCCGCCATCTCCGCCGCGATCGGCGCCAGCTTCGCCGGCGCGCTCGGCGTGACCTCGTCGTCGGGCCCCGGGATCGCGCTCAAGACCGAGGCGATGGGCCTGGCGATCATGACCGAGCTGCCTCTCGTCATCGTGAACTCGCAGCGCGGGGGCCCTTCCACGGGCCTGCCGACCAAGACCGAGCAGTCCGACCTCTACCAGGCCGTCTACGGCCGCAACGCCGATTCGCCGCTCCCCGTGATCGCCGCGCGCTCGCCCGCCGACGCGTTCGACTGCGCGATCGAGGCGTGCCGGATCGCGGTCCAGTACATGACTCCGGTGATCCTCCTGACCGACGGCTATATCGCCAACGCCGCCGAGCCGTGGAAGGTGCCCGACATGGCGGAGTATCTGCCGTTCCCGGTCGCCTTCCACGACGAAGCGCCGGGGGAAGGCGAGGCGGTCAACCCCTACAGGCGCGATCCAAAGCTCGCCCGGGTCTGGATCAAGCCCGGGACGCCCGCCCTGATGCACCGGATCGGCGGCATCGAGAAGAATGTCGGCACCGGCCATATCGACTACGACCCGGCCAACCACCAGGCGATGACCGACATCCGCGCGAACAAGGTGCTCGGCGTCGCCGACTCGTGTCCCGATCAGGAGGTCTGCCTGGGGCAGGCGGGCGGCAAGCTCGCGGTGGTCGGCTGGGGCTCGACCTTCGGCCCGATCCACCAGGCCGTCCGCCGCGCCCGCAAACGCGGCCTCGACGCAAGCCATGTCCATCTCCGCCACATCTGGCCGCTGCCGACAAATCTTGGTGATCTTCTAAGGTCTTACGATCGGATCATCGTGCCGGAAATGAACAAGGGGCAGCTCAAGACCTTGCTCCGCGATCAGTATCTGGTCGACGCGAGGCCGGTGAACAAAGTCTCAGGCCAGCCCTTCAAGATTGCCGAGATCGAAGCCGCGATAGAGGAGGCGATGCCATGAACCCGCCGCGTCTTATCAGCCTGGTCATGGGGCTGCTCGTCGTGCTGGTGCTCATCTACTATCTCAACCGAGGATGATGTGATGACCGAGCTGGTCAAGCTCACTGCCAAGGATTTCGCCACCGACCAGGAGGTGCGCTGGTGCCCCGGCTGCGGCGATTATGCGGTGCTCAAAGCCGTGCAGCGGACGATGCCCGAGCTCGGTGCCGATCCGGCGAAAACCGTGTTCATATCGGGCATCGGCTGCTCGAGCCGTTTCCCTTATTATATGGAAACCTACGGCTTCCACACCATCCACGGCCGCGCACCCGCGGTCGCCACGGGGGTGAAGCTCGCCAATCCCGAACTGGACGTCTGGATCGTGACCGGCGACGGCGATGCCTTGTCGATCGGCGGCAACCACACGATGCACATCCTGCGCCGCAACCTCGATTGCCAGATCCTGCTCTTCAACAACGAGATTTACGGCCTCACCAAGGGTCAATATTCGCCGACCAGCCGCGTCGGCACGCGCTCGCCTTCGACGCCGTTCGGCTCGGTCGACCGCCCGGTCCGCCCCTGCGCCTTCGCGCTCGGCTCGGGCGGGCGGTTCGTGGCCCGCGCGATCGACGTGCACAAGAATCTGCCCGACGTCCTCAGGGCCGCGCACGCCCACAAGGGCGCCGCGTTTGTCGAGATTTTCCAGAATTGCATCGTCTACAATGACGACGTGTTCGCGCCGTTCACCGACAAGGAGCATAGCGGCAAGCAGCTCTGGCTGAAGCCAAGCGAGCCGATGCTGTTCGACAATGCCACTAAGGGCCTCACCCTCGACCGCGAGGCGCTCAACCTCAAGGTCGTCGACGTCGCCGACGGCGATTGGCAGGCGGCCGACGTCATCGTCCACGATCCCGCCAACAAGGCGGTCGCGCACATGCTGATCGATATGCCGATCGGCGCCTTCCCGATGGCGCTCGGCGTGATCTACGACGACCCCCGCCCGACCTTCGAAAGCGCGATCCTCGAGCAGAACACCGAAATCGCCGCGGGCAAGCCCGCCGACCTCCAGGCCCTGGTCTCGAGGGGCCAGACCTGGCAGGTCGAAAAGGAACCGCGCGAGTTGTGAGGCGCTGGGCGTCACTCGCCGCCTTGGGCGTCCTTTTGGCGCCGGGCGCCGCCGGCGCCGAGCCTTTCTCGCTGACACAACCGACGGGAGCGCAGCGGGGTCGGATGGTCCTGGCCGTCGTCGACCATGCTCTCGCCCGGCCGACGGGCGGCATCTATTGCGATCCGTCGGAAGGACCCGAAAGCTGCCTCAGGTGGCCGGTTTTCCAGGGTTCCGCCGAAATCGTCCGTTATCTCTCGCGCCGGCCCGAAGGATGGCGTCATCCGGGCCGGTTTCCGCAGGTGCGGTTCGTCGCAGGCGGGTCGTCGAGCTGGATCGCTCCCGGGGTGCGATTGGAGCTCCTCGAGCAGACTGCCGACGACCATCTCTACCTGGTCTGGTCTGTTTCGGCCGAAGACGATCTGGTCTGCTTGCCGCGGCAACTGACTGCGCAATTCCAGATCCGGCCCAGGGGGATTCGCTATCGGTCGCGCGACGAGCAGCGAGACTGCTTCCGCCTCTCGGACGTCGATTGATCGCCTTGCGCCTCGGTCCTTGCGGTCGCATTTAGGCGGCGATGCTGCAGCGGGGCAAACATCTGGTCGCGGCGGACCGGGGCTTCGCCACCGGCGGCGGCCTCGTCGCCCGGCTGTTCGGCGGCGGCTTTCACGGCATAATCGACCGGATCGACGCCGGCCTCGACGAGGGGCGGATCGACGTGACCTTGCCCGATGGGTCGTTCCGCGCGCTCGGCGGGCGGGGCCAGGGGCCGGTCGCGATCGTCCACCTCAAGAGCTGGCGTTCGCTGGTCCGGCTCGCCGTCTCCGGATCGGTCGGCTGGTACAAAGCCTGGGCGCGCGGCGAATGGGCCAGCGCCGATCCCGTCCCCCTGTTCGATCTGTTCATGCGCAACGCCGGCCCGCTCGGCGACACCGCGCGCGCCAAGGGACCCTGGCGGGCGCTGAACTGGCTCGCCCATCGCCTGCGCGCCAATTCGCCGGCCCGCGCCCGCCGCAACATCGCCCATCATTACGACCTGGGGAACGATTTCTACGCCGCCTGGCTCGATCCCGGCATGACCTATTCGAGCGCGATCTTCGCCGAGCCGATCGCGGCCGCGGAGTCGCTGCAAGCCGCGCAGGAGCGCAAGGTCCGCCAGCTGCTCGACCGGCTGGAGCTCAAGCCGGGCCAGCACCTGCTCGACATCGGCTGCGGCTGGGGCGGCCTCGCCGAGATCGCCGCGCGCGACTATGGCGTCCAGGTCACCGGGCTCACCTTGTCCGCCGAGCAGAAAGCCT
>DASQFO010000112.1:0-1771 GCA_035633095.1 Allosphingosinicella sp.
CTATTACCGCCGCTGGATGCACGAGCTGCCGCCGCTCATCCACCGCACCCGCGACCGGATGATCGACGTCCACCACACCATATTGCCGCTGACCGCGCGCCCGCGCCCCGATGCCGAGGCGCTGATCGCCGCCAGCGTCGCGCTGGAAAACGGTCTCCGCACCCTCTCGCCGGCCGACATCATCGTCCACGCCGCCGCGCATCTGTTCGCCGACGGCGATCTCGCCGGGGGCCTCCGGAACCTCTGGGACATCGACCGGCTGCTGCGCGAATGGGGGGCGCCCGATTTCTGGCGCGCGCTTGGCGAACGCGCTCGCCTTCATCAGCTCGGGCCGCACGTTGCGCGGGCGCTAAGACTTTCGAAACGCCTATACGGCACCCCGGTCGACAAGGCCGTGGCGGGTCGCCCCCGCGTCACCGACCGCCTGTTCGAGGCCCGCCTCCTCGCCCGCAACGGCTGGGGCCAGGAAAAGATGAAGGCGCTGCGCTTCGCTTTCTACCTGCGCTCGCACTGGCTCCGGATGCCGCCGCTGATGCTGGCGCGGCATTTGTGGATCAAGGCGACCCGCTGAGGCCCGATTGCACCGCACCGCGGCGAGCGCCTATGATGGCCCGATGGCGAGCAATGGCGGCCTCTACCGCATGGCCGGGATCGGGGAGGTCGCCGCCAACGTGCGGACCAACTACACGGCCCCCTGCCACACCCACGACACCTACAGCATCGGCATCTTCAAGGGCCCGGCGCGGATCTGGTGCCGGGGCGCCATGTGGGACGTCGATGCCGGCACCATCGCGGTCCTCGAGCCGGGCGAGCCTCACCGGGGAACGCCGCTGTCCCGGACCTGTGCCCAGGACATGATCCTGCCCGAGGCGGCGTTCATGATTCGCAGCTTCGGATCGGCCCGGCCGTTCCGCATTTCGCGCCACCTCATCGCGGATCCGGCGCTGGCGCGAAGCTTGTCGCGCGCGGCCGCGGACCGCGACGCCGGCGCGCTGCGCGGCCTTCTGTGCCGCCTGTTCACCGTTCATGGCACGCCGGCGACGCCGCGCGCCGCCGCCGTCGGGCGCGCAGGAGCGGCCATGCTCGGCGCCGATCTCGGCGCCGGCATTGCCGCGGCCTCGCGCGCGCAGGGGGTCAGCCGTTCGCATTTCAGCCGCACCTTGCGGGCGCTGACCGGCCTTTCGCCGCGCGACATGCGCCGGCAGCTGCGGGTTGCGCGCGCCCGGGCGATGATCGAGGGCGGCGAGGATCTCGCCTCGGCAGCGCTCGGATCGGGCTTCGCCGACCAGGCGCACATGACGCGCCAGCTCCGCTCGCTGCTCGGCGTCACCCCGTCGGCGCTGCGACGCGGCAAGCGGGAAGAATGACTAAGCCGGCGGCGTGCAGTGGCCGGAGGGCGGCGCCGCCCCGGCGAGCGTCCGCCGGGTGATCAGCGCCCGGCTGACATTGAGCAACACGCGCGCGGCGCGCGGATCCCGGTTCGAAAGGAGAATGGTCGTGTATCCGCTCCCGGGGTACCAATAGAGCAACGAGGCGATCCCGAAATCGCCGCCGGTATGGCCGTAGAAAATGTGGCCGTTCCTGGCGATGACCTCCACTCCCAGGCCCTCACGGGCTTCGCCGGTCAGGCCTCCCGCGCCCGCTCCGGCAGGCCCGGAGACGGCAATCATGCGTGCGAACGTCTCGGGCCTCAGGAGCCGTCCGTCGCGGAGCGCTTGCGAAAAGCGGAACAGGTCCTCGGCGGTGACCCAGGCTCCCCCTTGCGGCCCGC
>DASQFO010000113.1:0-3603 GCA_035633095.1 Allosphingosinicella sp.
CGTCGTCGCGCAGACGCTCGGCTCCTATCTGCGCCCGCTCGAGCAGAAGGTCGCGCTGCCCGACATGGACTTTTCGTTCGCGAGCGTGCCGCGCATCTCGATCGTCGCGTGCGGCACCTCTTATTATGCCGGCATGGCCGCCAAATATTGGATCGAGCGCTTCGCCCGCGTCCCCTGCGAGCTCGATATCGCCTCGGAGTTCCGCTACCGCGATCCGGTGCTCGCCGACGGCGGCCTGGCGCTCTTCATCAGCCAGTCGGGCGAGACCGCCGACACCCTGGCCGCGCTCCGCCACGCCCGCGCCCAGGGCCAGAAGATCGCGGTCGTCGTCAACGTCCCGACCAGCTCGATGGCGCGCGAGGCCGACCTCCTCCTCCCCACCCACGCCGGGCCCGAAATCGGCGTCGCCTCGACCAAGGCCTTCACCTGCCAGCTCGCGGTCCTCGCCGCGCTCGCCGCCAAGGTCGCGCGCGACAAGGGCGCGATGAGCGAGGAGGAAGAGCGCGAGATCGTCCTCCATCTGACCGAAGCCCCGGCCGCGATGAACGCCGCGCTGGGCCATGACGACGACATTGCCGCGATGGCGCCGCTGATCGCGTCGGCGCGCGACGTCCTCTATCTGGGACGCGGCCAGGATTATCCGCTGGCCTTGGAAGGCGCGCTCAAGCTCAAGGAAATCTCCTACATCCACGCCGAAGGCTATGCCGCGGGCGAGATGAAGCACGGCCCGATCGCGCTGATCGACGACAACGTGCCCATCATCGTCCTGGCGCCCTCGGGGCCTTTGTTCGAGAAGACCGTCTCCAACATGCAGGAGGTCCAGGCGCGCGGCGGCAAGGTCGTCCTGATCTCCGACGCGGAGGGGATCGCGGCGGCCGGCGAAAACACCATCGCGACGATCGAAATGCCCCGGGTCCACCCGCTGATCGCGCCGCTCGTCTACGCGGTCCCGGTGCAGCTCCTCGCCTACCATGTGGCGGTGGCGAAAGGGACCGACGTCGACCAGCCGAGGAATCTGGCGAAAAGCGTGACGGTGGAGTGAGGCAGGCTAGCGGTGCCTGCTCTCTAGAAATACCGCGAACCGTTTCTCATCGATCTGTTTGAGCAGATGGTCGAGTTCGGAGAATTTGCCCGCTACTGCCGTCTCCCCGGACACGGTTCGGCTCCGCCCCACCTCCTTTTGCGCGAGCGACACGAATTCTCTGAGAGCGGTGCTTGCGATAAAGTGCATGCGCTTGACGCTGTCCGCGTCGGCCCCGTCCAGCCTGCACGCGACCTGGTGCGCGACGACGAGATGATCGAGAATTCGCGGTCTATGGCCCCGGTAGGCGGACTCGGCATCCCGGCCGTGCCTGCCCGCTTTTACGTTGGCGAAGAACATGCGGCCCCGCTCCACGAGCACCGACGTATCGAAGATGACCTGTAGGAGCTTTTCCTTCCATGGCGCGGCACCGATCCGGGATGCCGGCATCATGCACAGCAACAAAAGGGTCTGCAGTGCAGTGATGGCCTCGTTTGCCCAAGTGAGGACTTCGTCTCGGCGCAAGGCCGATTCCTGCACGTTCCGCCAAGCGCCGAACACGGCGACGATAATTGCAAGAGCGGAAAGGATCGGCGTCAAGGCTTGCAACATTGCTGCCTCCCGAAACGGCGGGCGCGGTTTACACCTTTACTTCGAAGTCGAATAGGCTGCCCAACAGAGTCGGATGCCGCCGAGGCCCGGTTCGCCGGACTCTTCGTGCCCACTCTCCCGGCGCCCGCTCCGCTCGGGTTGACGGACGGACCCTTATGGCAGAGCTTCGCCGGCGGGTTGGTCACCGGGGAGTGAAGCCATGCCGTTCTGGATCCTGACCGCAGCGGTCATCGTCGTGATCGGGGGCTTCGCCTACGCCGCGTACCGCGCGGGCCGCGGCCGCCCGGAGCGCGGCGGGGACGTCTGGATCGGCGGCCACGTCTCGGGCAGCGACTACGACAGCAGCAGCGTCGGGCTCACCAGCGCCGACAGCGGCCGCGGCGGCAGCAGCGACTTTGAAGGCGGCGGCGGCGACTTCGGCGGGGGCGGCGCGTCCGGCGGCTGGGTGTCTGACTCCGGCGGCGGCGATTCGGGCGGCGGCGACGGCGGCGGCGATGGCGGGGGAGGGGGAGGGGGCGATTAGCCCTCCGCAAAAAAAGGCCGCTCCGGCCGGGGGCGGCTGGAGCGGCAGTGCCCATTGGCGGCTTGCCTTCCGGGTAGGGAGAGTTGTGTGCGCCGGGCCGTCTCAGGCGGCGCGGGCGATGCGTTGGTCGGTCCACTCGCGGCCGCGATAGAGGTGCGGCAGCGGCGGATGATCCTCGGCGTCGCGGACCTGCCTGGCGGTGCCGCGCGCGAGCGTCGCCATCCGCTCGAACAGGCTGGGGCCGCGGATCGGAATGACGATCGCGCCCGGCGCTTCGTCCGCGAACGGGTCGATCGTCGCGACGTCGCTCATGCCCTCGGGCGGCTCCAGAACCAGCATCCGCTCGACGGTCAGGAGCAGCTCGTCCGCGGCAGTCTCTTGGGCCGGGATCGGCGCTTCGAGCGGCAGCGCGGCCTGCTGGGGCGGATTGAAGAGGATCGGAGCCGGAACCGGCGCGAACAGCGCCGGCGGCGCGGGGCCGAAGATCGGCGCTGTTCCGACCTTGATCGGCACCGCCGCCGCCGCAACCGAAGGCGCGGCGGCGAAGGCCAATGCGGGGGCCGCGGCCTGGGTGTCGATGCCGGTGGCGACGACGGAGACGCGAATTCGCCCCGCCAGCGCCGGATCGAAGGCCGAGCCCCAGATGATGTCGGCGTCGGGATCGACCAGCTCCTTGATGTGGCTGGCGACCTCGTCGACCTCCATCAGCAGCAGATCGTCGCCGCCGGTGATCGAGACAATCAGCCCGCGCGCGCCCTTCATGGCCTCGTCGAGCAACGGATTGGTGATCGCCTGCTCGGCGGCGCGGATCGCGCGGTCTTCGCCGGTCGCCTCGCCGGTGCCCATCATCGCCTTGCCCATATTGGCCATGATCGTGCGGATGTCGGCGAAATCGAGGTTGATCAGGCCGGGCATGACCATCAGGTCGGTGATCCCGCGCACGCCCTGCTGGAGGACCTCGTCGGCCATGTCGAACGCGGCCTTGAAGGTGGTGGCCGGGCTCGCGATCCGGAACAGATTCTGGTTCGGAATGACGATCAGCGTGTCGACATTGGCCTGCAGCTCGATGAGCCCGGCTTCGGCGGCGTCGGCGCGGCGCTTTCCTTCGAAAGCGAACGGCTTGGTGACCACGCCGACCGTAAGGATGCCCTTGGCGCGGGCGGCCCTGGCGATGACCGGGGCGGCGCCGGTGCCGGTGCCGCCGCCGAGCCCGGCGGCGATGAACACCATATGCGCGCCGTCGAGCATCTTCTCGATGTCGGCGAGCGATTCCTCGGCGGCGGCCTTGCCGAGCTCGGCGCGCGATCCGGCGCCCAGCCCCTGGGTCGTGTTGCGGCCCAATTGGACGATCCTGTCCGCCGGCGAACCCTGCAACGCCTGGGCGTCGGTGTTGGCGGCGACGAAGGTAACTCCACCGACCGCGCTTGCCACCATGTTCGCGACCGCA